>JAYFQB010000341.1:0-16380 GCA_034927385.1 Anaerolineaceae bacterium
GAGACCTTCGGTCAGGTCGCGTGCTCGGTCGGGAGACTACCCATCCATTTCATGGTGGGCACAGGCGGCACGATCAGGATGAGGGCACAGCCGGCACGACCAAAATGAGGGCAAACATATTCCCCACGGGAGGAAAGCTCGCACTGATCGCGGGGAATAAAACAGAAAAGAAAAAAGGATTCACCGCTTTCAAAATGGCGAATCCTCTGAGTTTGTTTACATCACCAGATCAGGGAGTTTCGACGTCTTTTGCCCACTCGCGATTGTCAAGATACCAATCCACCAAGCGCTTCAGCCCTTGATCCAGCGATACGTCGGGCTCCCATCCCAATTCACGGCGGGCTTTGGTGACATCAGCCACATTTTCAAAGACATCCGCCGGGTGGGTGGGGATGTAGGTGATATTGCCTTTTTTGCCCAGAAGGTGCTCAAGTTTGTGCAGAAGATTGTTGATGGTGATCACTTCGTGCCCACCGAGATTAAAAACGTCAAAGCCAACCGGCTTTAGCGCCAGCAGCGTGCCGCGGGCGATATCGTCCACATAGGTGAACCCGCGCGACTGCTCCCCGTTGCCGGTGATGGTGACGGGTTTTCCTTCAGCAATCCATTGGCAGAAGCGGAACATGACCATATCGGGTCTGCCGGCGGGACCATAAACCGTGAAGTAGCGTAAAACGCTTATATCAATGCCGTAGAGGTGGTGGTAAGAATACGCAAACGCTTCCGCGCCTTTTTTGCTGGCGGCATAAGGCGCGAGAGGGTGCTCAGTGGACGCCGTCTCGGCATGGGGCGGTTTGCCTTCGTTTCCGTAGAGGCTGGAAGTGGAAGCCAGGATGAACTTGGGCACGTGTTGGTGGCGGGCGTACTCGAGCATGTTCAGATTGCCAAGCGTGTTGGTGTTGAGGTAGCTCCAGGGGTCGGTTGTGCTGGCACGCACGCCGGCGATTGCCGCCAGGTTGATCACGGCATCTGCCGCAGGCACCTGGGCGGACAGCCTGGCAATGAAATCGCGATCGGTGATATCGTCACGAATAAAGTGAAAATTCTCCTGGAGTAACAACGACTGCAAGCGATGTTCCTTCACGCGGACGTCGTAAACGTGATTGAGATTATCAACCCCAAAAACGGTATGCCCCTGCCGCAGCATTTCCGCGGCGACCACAGACCCGATAAACCCTGCAGCTCCGGTTAGAACGTAAACACTCATCAGAGTTTGATCACTTTCATGTCTTTTTTCGCGATGTCTTTGAGGGCGTTGCGGGCGTCAAAGATCAAGGAGGACTTTTCGAAGATGAGCTTGTAATCGAACTTATCGTGGTTGGTGATGATCGCGACCAGATCGGATTTTTCAAGGCAGGAAGAAAGCTCTTTTTCAGAAACCATCTGGTCGCCTTCAATTTCGATTTCGGGGACGTAGGGGTCGTTGTATGTAACGATGGCGCCCTTTTCTCGTAACAGGTGGATGATATCCAGCGCGGGGGATTCGCGCAAATCGTTGATGTTGGGTTTGTACGAAACGCCCAGGATCAGGATTTTACTGCCGTTGAGCGGCTTCTTAAAGCGATTCAGGGCGTCCTGGATGCGGCTGACTACGTAGCGCGGCATGCTGGTGTTGATTTCTGAGGCGAGCTCGATGAACCGCGCGGTGTAGTTGAGCGTTTTCATCTTCCAGGAAAGATACAGCGGATCCACTGGGATACAATGCCCGCCAAGACCAGGACCAGGAGTGAACTTCATAAAGCCGAAGGGTTTGGTGGCAGCCGCGTCGATAACTTCCCACACGTCAACGCCAAGCCGTTCGCACATTTGCGCCAGCTCGTTGACCATTGAGATGTTGATCATGCGAAAGGTGTTTTCGAGCAGTTTTGCCATCTCAGCAACTTCGGCGCTGGAAACAGGCACGACCGTCTCAATCGATTCCTGGTACCAGGCAACCGCGACGTCCGTGCATGCCTGGGTGATGCCGCCAACGACCTTTGGGGTGTTTTGGGTGGTAAAGTCCGTGCGGCCAGGGTCCACGCGTTCGGGAGAAAACGCCAGAAAAAAGTCCGTGCCCACTTTTAGGTCGGTGTTGGCGGTGAGTTTTGGCAGGACGAACTCGCGGGTGGTACCTGGGTAGGTGCTGGATTCAAGCACAATAATCATGCTGCGGTGCAGGTATGGAGCGATATCATCGCTTGCCTGGGCAATAAAGGACATGTCGGGGTCGCCGGTTTTGCGCAATGGGGTAGGTACGCAGATGGACACAGCATCGATTTCCTTTAGAGTGGAATAATCGGTTGTGGCGCGGATGCGTCCGTTGTCGATGTGCTTGCGCAACTGGGCGTTGGTGATATCAGAAATATAGCTTTCGCCGCGGTTGATCATATCCACTTTTTCCTGGATTGGATCAATCCCCGTTACGCTGAAGCCGGCATTGGCAAAAGCCACAGCCAGTGGCAACCCCACATAGCCCATGCCAATTACGGCGATGTTTGCGCGTTTTTTCTGAATATCCTGAATTAGGTCTTCTTTTACCATCAATTCCTAACCTTTCCATTAAAACAGACTAAGTTGTTCGGGGAGGTCTGGCTTCTCTTCCTTCGTTATCGGCTGGGGTTCAGGCTCAGGCACTGCTGCCATTGGCTCGACTGGCTCCTCTATGTTGAGCAGAGGGCGGAGCTTCGCGAAGTCCTCAACCAAGGCTGGTCTCAAAGCGGGTTGGTGAAGCGCTGCTGCTGGATGGTACATCGTGACAATCAGACGGTCACCAACTGTTTGCGACTTGCCGTGAATCTGGCTGATTTTGCCGTTTTCGATAAACTTTGCCATCGAAAACCTGCCGAGGGTCACGATCACCTTAGGATCAAGCAGCTCGATTTGTTCATCGAGGTAGCCAGCGCAAGCAGAAAGCTCTTCGGGCATGGGGTCGCGATTGCTCGGCGGACGGCATTTGACCACGTTGGTGATGAAGACATCCTCGCGCTTTAAACCTGCGGCGGAAAGTAACTCATCGAGAAACGCGCCTGCCTGACCCACGAATGGTTTGCCTTGTTGGTTTTCGTGGAAGCCGGGTCCTTCACCTATGAACATGATGTCCACTGAGGATGGACCTTCTCCGGGGACGGCATTCTTTCGCCCTTTGGCAAGAGGGCACTTCTGACAAAGGAGGATCTCCTCTTTTATGGTGTTCAATCGATTTATGTTTGACATTCTTTTTTTCCAGTGACAGATTCTACCCCAGGAATTTGTAATTAAGACGATTAACTCCGCTTAAAGTTCCTGAGGAATGGTAGATCCAACGGGTCAAGGTCCAGTAAGAGGGCATCTTCATTCTCCGTTTGGTAGTAATTGGGGCGCAGCCCGACTGCCTTATAGCCGAAACCGTAATATAGCCGAAGCGCTTCGGTGTTGCCTGAGCGAACTTCCAGCAAGGACCGCACCGCCCCTCGTTCGGATGCCTGCAGCAGACCTTCTGCCAGGAGCATGCGTCCAATGCCCCGATGGCGGTATTCTGGATGGACGGCGATGGTGGCGATGTGAGCTTCATCAACAATCAGCCAAATCACCAGAGCACCGACGACATTCTGACCTTCAGCGGCTTGGGGATCTTCGGCGACAAGACAGATGCTGTAGTTATTCGCTTTCAGTTCATATTCAAAGGATCCCTGAGGCCAGGGATCTGCGAAAGACAGGTGATCGAGGGCAGCAACCTTCGAGATATCATCGGGGTGCATGCGGCGCAGCCTGATGAGGCTGGCAACAGGGGGCGGGGTCATAGGTCGGGGACGTTGCTTAGCGTGTGAACGTAGATGGGGGAGAGGCTGGCGGCGTCGCCTGCCTGACCCGCCTGAATTTTTGCCCAGGCAAGCTCTGCTAAAACAGCCGGACGGCGCAAGCAGAGGCTGGGGGATGCAAGTTTTGCTGTTTTCCACTTGCGGCCGAGGACCTGGCGTTCTTCCGCGTCCATCTCGCCAACAACGTAAGTTGGGGACTTGATAGTGGCAGCCATCGTGCGGACATCGTTTACGGCGATTTCAGATATGGGTTGCCAGGAACCCTGTTTGTATTGGTAGCGCATGTAGGCATAGCGACCGCGCCCAACCTCCAGGAATGCTAGCATCGGCCGGCGCAAGCCAGGCTGCGCCGCGGCGAGAACCTCAAGCGAGGGGATGCCGACCACGGGCAGGTTTTGACCCAGGGCAATGCCTTTTGCCGCGCTTAGCCCAATGCGTAAGCCGGTGAAAGAACCCGGACCCAAAGCGACACCGACGCCTGTCAGGCTGGCAGCTTTGGTTTGGGTGCGGGTGAGCATTTCTTTGATGGCAGGGATCAACTCGACAGTATGGTAGTTTTTGCTGCGCCAAATCTGTTCGGCGAGAATATTTGTGCCGTTAAAAAGGGCGATGCCGATCCATTCGGTGGAAGTGTCAATTGCCAGTAACATTTTACCCTCCAAACAACGCCTGTTGAAGTTTAATTAGAATGGATTCGTAGCGGTACCCATGCGGGGTCAGGATCAGATGGCGTTGATCTGGGTTGATCCAGTCCATCTGGATCCAAAGATTTTCTTTGGGAAGAGAGGTTTTCATGCGTTCCGCCCATTCAATCACGAGCACACCACCTGAGAACACCCTGTCCAGGTCGATAATGGCGCTGTCAAGCGGGTTTTCTGGCTGAAGACGGTAGGCGTCGCAGTGGAAGAGCGTGTTGCCGCCCGGGCGGACGTATTCATTAACGATCACATAGGTTGGGCTGGTGACTTTATTGGCGGAACCCCACCCTTGGGCGATGCCCTGCACGAGTGTGGTCTTGCCGGAGCCGAGGTCGCCTTCGAGGCAAATGATATCGCCAACCTGGAGCAGGCTGCCCAAGCGGATGCCCACACGGCGAGTTTGCTCGGGGCTGTGCGAAAAGACTTCAAAAGCATGCGGCGGAAGAATTGGCATCTTAATAAAAGATTATACCTTAGCATTAATCGAAAATCGGGGTGATTACGAGCTACGTGCGAAGTTTCGGAGGGCGTATGACATCAGAAAATTGGGTGTTGGATTGATCTGTTAAATGCTGTGGGCTGGTTTCCAGCCAAAGGATTTTGCCAGTTGGTGAAAATCTCAGGGCTGCCCATCGATAGAATCTGCCTTCGGGGTGTGTTTTTTCAGGCGGCGGTATAACTCGCGCCGGCTGAGCATTACTCGGCGTTGACAGGTCATGCAAACAAGCCCAATATCCGCGCCGAGCCGCACCACTTCCCACTCGAAGCCGCCGCAGGGGTGCTCCTTGCGCAGGGTGACTTTATCTCCAAGCTGAATGTCGGGCAGCATAATGGTATTATACCGCCCGCATGTTATAATCTTGCCATCGCAATGGGTTCACCTGGATTCTGGAGTAAACATGAGTTTTGACCCACCTACCATCATCGCAAGAGTGCTGACGCTGGTTATTGCTTTCACCTTGCACGAATACGCGCATGCCTGGACAGCCACCCGGTTCGGCGACTACACCCCAATGAGCGCAGGTCGACTGACGCTCAATCCGCTTAGCCACCTTGACCCCGTTGGGACGTTGACCTTGGTTTTGGCTGGTTTTGGCTGGGCGAAACCTGTGCCGATCAATCCCGAAACAATCCGTCGCAACAACCCTGCTGGCGTCATGTGGGTCTCTTTGGCAGGTCCTCTAACCAACTTACTGCTGGGGGTCGCCGCCGCGATTCCTTTGCGTTTCGGCTTGGTGGGCTATAACCAACCATCCGGTGCAATTTTTCCTTCCCTCGGCTACTTTTTGTTAACTTTTCTGTTAGTAAACATCACACTCTTCATTTTTAACCTTCTCCCGCTTGCGCCGCTCGACGGCGAAAAGGTTTTTGGGTTCTTCCTGCCAAAGTCATGGCAGCCTGCGCTTGAAGGGATTAGGCGCTACAGCCCATTCATTTTGCTCTTCTTGGTGTTTGTCGGACCGAGGCTGGGTTTTGACCTGCTTAATAAGCTGGTGCACGAACCAGTCATGGCAATTGCCCGCTTCTTGATCAACCGGTAAGGGCGGCATGCCTTACTACTGCTACATGCTCGAATGTGCTAACGGTCGGTATTACACTGGCTGGAGCATGGATCCTTTCAGACGGCTAAAACAGCACAACGCCGGTTCAGGCGCAAAGTACACCCGCATGAACGGTCCTTCCAGGCTGATTTATGTGGAGGAAGTGCCTGACCATAGCACGGCTTTAAAACGTGAAATCCGCATCAAACGTTTGACCCATCCCCAAAAAGAGGCATTGGCAGCTGACACTTCCCGCAATATCCTTTCCCAACTATTAGCAGTCCCGCGAGAAAAGCTCGTGGACAACCATCATTTCGTGATTTGCTCCCCCGCGAGGGTCAACCTGTTGGGTGAGCATGTGGATTACAACGAGGGGGTGGTGTTGCCCGCCGCGATTGACCGATATGTGACTATGCAGGTGGATGTGTTGGAGGAGCCTGTGGTACGGCTGCGGGCTGAAGACCTGGGAAGTGAGGTGAATTTTTCGCTGGAGAACCTGGCGGACAAAAAGGACCTCAACGGTCAACGGCTGCCGGGCTTCGCGCTTTACCCTGCTGGCGTTGCCTGGGTGCTACAGCAGACCGGACTGCCGCTCAGGGGGCTGGCGGTGCGGTACAGCTCGGACATTCCCATCGGGGCGGGGTTGAGCTCGTCGGCTGCGGTTGAAGTTGGTTTCGCGTTGGCGTGGCAAATAGCCGGCGGCTGGGAAATCCCAAAACTGGAAATGGCGAAGCTCTGCCAGAAAGCGGAAAATGACTACGTGGGGGTGAAGTCCGGGTTGATGGACCAATTTGCCTGCGCCCTGGGGGTGGCTGGGCATGCTCTCGCGTTGGACACACGCAGCCTTGCCTGGTACACGCTGCCATTGCCGCGGGATGCCGCGATTGTAATTGCGGATAGCGGCGTGCGGCACAGCCTGGCTGATTCTGCTTACAACAGCTTGCGCTCGGACTGCCAGGAAGCTGTTGAACAACTGCGGACCTGGTGCGCCAATCTGGTATCTCTGCGGGATGTCACTCCCTGGTTCCTGTTGGAGCATCTGTCCGAGCTGCCTGAGCGGGTTGGCAGGCGCGCACAGCATGTTGTGGGGGAAATGGCGCGCGTGGAGCAGGCGCTTGGCTGCCTTATGGAAGGTGACAGCCCCGGGTTTGGAGCGCTGATGCTCGAGACCCATGCCTCACTGCGGGATTTGTTCGGTGTTAGCTGCCCTGAGCTGGACCTCTTGGTTGGGCTGGCTTCCAGCCATCCGGCTTGTTATGGCGCGCGGCTTACTGGCGCGGGTTTTGGCGGCTGCACCGTGAACCTGGTCAGGACAGATGGCGTTGAGGATTTTGTAAGCTGGTTAAAAGCGGCTGTTTTGGAAAAAAGCGGACGGGACACGCCGATTGAGGTCTGCCAGGCAGTTGACGGCGCACATCTCGTGATATAACGCGGCTACTGGATGCGGCGTGAACTAATTATCAAAAGCACAACCCCAAAAACCACTAATCCCAACACACCCAATGCCAGAAACTTGGCGTCACTGCCCATGATGCGGGCGATAACTCCCGGGTTTTCCGTTGGCGTGGGCTCAGGGGTGAGCTCCGCCAACACCAGAGCGAGCGTGGAGGTTGGTGTTTGGCTGGCGTCGGGGGTTAATAATTGGGCTGGGGCGTCGGGCGTGCCGGTGGGCTCGCCGAGGGTGATTTCTCCGCCTTCCCGAATGATCAGAATGTCGCCAGGCAGGATGATTGAATCGACGGTCAGGTTGTTTAATGTCAGCAGATCATTCAGGGTGATGCCGTACATTTCAGCTATGGTAATCAGAAACTGTCCATCCAGAACTGTGTGGCGTATTCCGCCATCCAAGCCGGGCGTGGCAGTTTGAGAATAGAGCTCAGCTGGCAGAGTTGGGACGGTTGTGGGCTGCTGCGGCTCGGCGGGGGTCGGTTCCTGTTGAGGCATGCGGGCAAAAACAGGGCTGGAGCAGCAAAAGAACAGGCATAAAGCAGCGAGTGCCGGGAGGATGCGTTTGAAAGGGATCTTACTCATGAGATTGTATATGGTGCCTTCCAGTTTCTTCCATTATATGCCAGCTTTGGAATGTTGTTGCCAGACGGGCTTTCTTCGGATAGTTTTCGCCTTTCGAACGTAGAGCAGGGATGTCTGTTTCGCTGGCGCACCAAACAGGTATTCAGGAATCCGCCGCAAGCCTGGAGGTCTCCGGTTGTGTTACGGTACGCCAAAGGGAACTAAAAACGCGGTTTAGCGTCTGGATAGCAGGAATAAAACCTGCAGCCTTCAGTTGCTTAACCTTTGCTGCCTAAACTATAATGTGGACTCAATATGACAGAAGATACTGATCGAATTCCTGTGGCACCAGTGCCTGTTTTTTCTGCCAACCGCGCGCACATGAACCGTCATCTTGGTTTTGTTCTAATTCTCGGTGTGCTCCTGGCGTTGGCTGTGCTTTTTGCGATTGTTTTCACCTTTGAAGCCAAACATGAAAACGCCATTTTTCCGGGCGTATCAGTGAATGGAACCGACCTTTCAGGGTTGACTGTTGGTCAGGCTGTGGTCAAGCTCAACGCAAACCTCACTTACCCCAAACAAGGGCAGATCTTCTTTTCCGATGGAGAATCCCAATGGGCTTTTAATCCCAGCCAATTAGGGTATACCTTTGAGCCAATCGGCGCTGCTGACCAGGCTTATCAGGTAGGCAGGGGGCAGGGGGTTCTGGCAAATCTCAGCATGCAGTTCCTGGCGATGAAGTCAGGCGTGAACATTGACCCGAGCGTGGTCTACGACCAGCGGGAGGCGTTCACGGTTTTGCAGGGGATTGCCGAACAGGTCGACAAGCCGATGATTGAGGCAGACATCAGCCTCGAAGGCACAGAAGTGAAGATTAATGAGGGTCAGGTGGGGCGTAAGGTTGATATCCCAGCCACATTAAAGAAGATGGAACCTCTGTTTCTAACGCAAACCAGCGGCACCGTTCCCCTGGTGATTGAGGAAACCGCGCCGGTGATTATGGACGTGGAGGCGACTGCCGACCAGGCAAAGCGCATTCTCAGCCAGGATTTCACCATCCAGCCAGCCGACACATCTTTGGGACAGGGACCCTGGACGATTAAGGTTGCGGATCTGGCTAATTTGCTGCAGCTTCAACGCAACACCGATGCGGGCAGCGAGGGGTATTACCTCAACCTCAACCGTCAGTCTCTGCTAAACTATCTCGGCAGCATCGCGCCTTTGTTGCGGGTGGAACCGGAAAACGCGCGCATGATATTTAACGATGACCGCCGGGAAATTGAAGTGATCCAGAACGCTGTCATTGGGAAGGGGCTTGATCTCGACCAAAGCGTGGATCAGATCATCCAACAAATCCTTTCAGGTCAGCATGAGGCGGTGTTGGTCATGCGCGATATCGATCCGGAAGTCAGGGATGATGCCACAGCAGCCAGCCTGGGCATAACCGAACTGATTTATGAGGGGCATTCTTATTTCTACGGCTCCTCGGCGGATCGTATCCAGAACATTCGCGCAGCTTCCGCCAGCTTTCATGGCGTTTTTGTGGCGCCTGGCGAGGTATTTTCCATGGCGAAATACCTGACCGACATCAGCCTCGAAAACGGCTACGCTGAAGCGATAATCATCGTTGGCGATCAGTCCGTACGCGGGGTTGGGGGCGGCGTTTGCCAGGTGAGCACAACGCTCTTCCGAACCGCGTTTTTTGCGGGGTTCCCGATTGTGGAACGGTACCCGCATGCTTACCGTGTGGGCTACTATGAACAGAGTTCCAATGGGTGGGTAGATACCAACCTGGCGGGTTTGGATGCCACAGTTTATGTCCCTATGGTGGATTTTAAATTCCGCAACGACACACCTTATTGGATTCTGATGGAAACCTACATGACGGATTACTCCCTGACCTGGAAGTTCTATTCCACCAGCGATGGGCGGAGCGTTGACTGGTCGACAACTGGCGTTACCAACGTTACAACCCCTCCGGAACCGGTTTATCGCGAGGACCCCACCCTTCCGACGGGCACTATCAAACAGGTGGACTGGGCGGTAAATGGCGCGACGGTTTCGGTGCGGCGGACCGTCTATAAGGATGGGTCGGTCTACTTTTCCGATTCCATCAATACAACATATGTCCCATGGCCTGATGGGTATAATTATGGTCCTGGCACGGATATCGGCGACCACTAAAGCTGTGTGAGCTAAATCCGCCATATGGTAAAATCTTAACGCAGTCGGGAGAGTTTTCCGACAGCATATGATGGAGGCTGAAGTGATCAGTAAAGACCTGTTCGACAAGCTGGCATGCCCGGTTTGTGTTAAAGAAAATGCCGGCAGTCTTGAAGCTTACGGCGATTATTGGCTGATTTGCCAGGATTGCGGCAGAAAATATCCCATTTGGGATGGCATTTTAATCATGCGGATTGATGAAGGCGATAAATGGCGCGCCACAGAGAAGGAAGACCTTCCGGTACCCCCTCCCATGCCAGGATAACCAAAAGGGTGCTGGTTTAAAGGATTTATGAAAAATAAAGATAAAAAGAAGTGGGAGCTTCCCCGCGGGAAGTCTCTGATTGCGTTAATTTGTTTTGTGGTTCTTGGCGTAATTGGGGGTTACCTCCTGTTTCGCTTGACCAGCAGCTTCATTGCCACGGCAACCATGTTCAACCCAGGCGGCGCGCCGCTTTTGAACGAACCCACGGCTGATCCGAACGCCACCGTTGAACCCGGGGTTACACCCACAGCCACCACACCACCGCTTGACACCTTTAGCATGCCAGACGCGTGGGACGGCAAAACCCGTGTGAACATCCTGGTAATGGGCATAGACGCCCGCAGCCCGGATGCCGCCAACCCGCTGACCGACACGATGATTCTTTTCACGCTTGACCCGGTTAATAACACCGCGGGCATGCTTTCCATCCCGCGCGATCTGTGGGTGAAGATTCCTGGTTCGGATTACGGCAAGATCAATACCGCGTACAGCATCGGCGAAAGCTTCCAGTTACCTGGCGGTGGTCCTGCCCTGGCGGCGAAAACTGTTGAGAACTTGCTCGGCGTGCCAGTTAACTATTATGCCCAGATCGATTTTAAGGCTTTTGTCAACTTCATCGATCAGATTGGCGGCGTAAAAATAACCTCCACTGAAAGTGTGCAGTTAAATATCGTTGACACAGCATTCTCTCAATGGCTGGAACCTGGCACTTATGTGCTGCCGGGAGACCTCGCGCTGGCATACGTGCGCTACCGCGAACCAACCGGCGGCGATATTTCCCGCTCAGCGCGTCAGCAGCAGGTAATCCTGGCGATTCGCGATCGGATTCTGGACCTGAATATGCTGCCCACGCTCATTCAGCGTGCGCCGGAGATGTATGCCAGTCTCTCTCAAGGCATTCGCACCAACCTGACCCTGGACCAGGCTATTCAACTCGGAATAAAAGTGCTCAGAGATATTCCGCGAGACCAGATTGTGCATACTTCCATTGGCTGGCAGGATGTCTCCACCGGTACCTCACCGGATGGGCTTGCAATTCTGCGCCCTATCCCTGACCGCATTCGCCAGATTCGCGACAGCGTCTTTGGCGGCGGTGATGCGATCGATCTGGAAGACCCAACCACGCTGGCGAACACGTTAGGGGAAGAAGCCGCGACCGTTTCCATTATGAATGGCTCATCCACCCAGGGACTGGCGGAGAGAACCGCGGAATACCTAAAGTCGTATGGAATCAACGTGGTGGAACAGGGTAACGCTGCGTATACCACCTATACCACTGTCACTTTTTATGGCGCCAAGCCCTACACCCTGCATTACCTGATTAATTTCCTGGCGGTGACCGAGCCTTATCGGGTCACTTATGCCTACGATCCCAATGCTACGATCCATATTGTGGTGGTGCTGGGGGATGACTTCGCCGCGAATAATACACTGCCATAACAGGTAAAGCATGATCAAGAGGCTGTCAAATTTGAGTGACAGCCTTTTTTTTATGGGTATACGCGGATTGCGGGAAGAGTGAGTTAATCAGCCGTTACTGCCTCGGAAAAATCCGCTAATTTCCGGGAAAGATATGTCAATTGCTTTTGGCTGGTGTATTGGTCGACTGTGAGGGTGAGGATGTTTCGCGTCATTTCGACAGCGAGCCGGTTTCTGTTTAACCGGGAGTCCTTCAGCAGGTCTTCCCAGTGGATCGTGAGACCAATGCCGTTTTCGCCCAGATACTCATTTAATTCGTCCCGCAAACCATGCCTGACGTATACCGGCAAACCAAGGGGCATGTTGTCGGGCTGAAGCCCGGGAAAAATCGGCGAGAGGATGCTGGTGTTTTCAATCAGCTTCAGGAGGCTGGTGTAATTTTGACGGCGGATTTGTTTGATCGCCGCCCAATCAAGGGCTTCAATTTGCTCACGCTCCTGTTCATCCCCCAGGACCACGCCGTCCCGCGTGTAATACGCCTCCGCCTGCTCAAAAATCCGCTCAAGCTTATCCGTGTCGCCGATGTCTTCAAACAGGTAGTCTCTCAGGTTCCGGCGATATTGGCGGATGAGCGGGAGGCGGCGGTTTTCTTTGGGGGTGGGTGGCAGATAGGGCGTGATGTCGTGGGTGGTTTTCAGGTAGCCGCCGTCATACGGGCAGAGCTTGCGCAGGCTGTTAAACGAAAAATCGCCCGTGGTTTGGGTCATGAAACCTGCCTGGGCGTTATCCTCGATCACAATCGTTCCGACGTTCCGTAAGGTTGAGAGGTGCCTCAGGAAGTCTGAGCTGGGGGAAAAGCCGAAGTAGTTAATGAAGTAAACCGCCTGGCTGCCGCAAAGCTTGCGGTCAAGGTCGGGCATGTCCACCCCGAAATCAGGGAAGATATTGTAATAATCACAATGTAAACCGCATGTTTCAAAGACGTCGACAATGGTCGGGCAAAGGAACGCTGGCAGGAGCACTTTTTGGATTTCGTTGCGGCGCAGGTAATCGCAGATAACGGTCAGGCAAGCCCTGCCGCCATTGAGGAATGTGCTGCCTGCAATTGGGAATGAGGGCAGCTCAGCCTTCCACCGGTCGTCGTAATAGAACTCGCCGCCAACGAAGATGAAGTCTTCTTCCGGGCTTGTCACACGCTAACTACCTTCTGTTCGCTTTCCAGCGCAGCATTCTTGCGCTGCCAGTACCGCTGGAAGGCTCTCGTCCCGCCTACCGGCAGGGAGAGAAGCTTGCTGCTCCAATGATGATAAAAAGCAGTTTCTTCAGCAAGCGCCTGGTGGGTTAGGGCGAGAAAATCGGTTTCGCTACTGTTTTCGGCAAGGGCAATCCAGCCAGCCTCGAGGCTGTCGCGTTCGGCATAAAACTCCCCGTGCAGGGAGCGGCCAATCGCCAGCCGGTGGAAGGACTCACGTTGGAGCCAGTAGCTTTGCGCCGCGGGGTCATCAGCGGCGAAAACCGGAGCAGACGGTGAGATGCCAAACAGCCAGGGTTTAAAGAGCGAGATGCAGGGGCTTGAGCTGCCTGTCAGCCAGGCCCGAATCTGCCCATCCAGCTCAACAATCATGCTTGCGGTGGTGTTATCGCCGATGACTCCGCCAGCATGCATACAGGGGCTGGCAACGCTGCCCTGCGCCAGCGGGGTCTTAACATCCTCGCGGTGCACGCGAAGGGATTTCATCAGGTCCGCCGTGTTCCGGATGGTTGGCAGGCAGCCGCCCGTCTGTTCCAGGCGAGCCGCAGATCCGGAAAAGTGAGAGTAGAGCGGTTCGAGGTGGGTCTTCTTGAAATTGACGGACTTCCCGCCGCTATAGGCATCCCCATCGGTTTCAATTGTCAGGCGGTTGGAAATGCTTGCCCGCTCCATTTGCTTGTAAACCCACTCCCTGCTGGCGGTTTCAAGCACAAACAGGTGTTCCCGATCCATAATCAGGAAGGAGTTGTCGTAATAGAAACTGTGATCAAAACCACAATTTCCGCCTTGACCATGTTCTTCCAGCAGACGGATAATCACATCGCGGGCTTCCTGGGCGGTGCTGCCGCGTTCCAAGCCCAACCGCAGCAAATCCATGCCCGTCAGACCGGTTTTGGCATATTTTCCCCTGGTGAAAACAGCTTCATTGCCAATGCAAACACCGAATTCATTCACGCCCATCTCTCCGCCCCACATCCACGCGGGCTGCGAAAGCAGCAGCGCGTGGGTATGCCCAGCTTGTTCGATGCTGAGGTAGGTCGCCTTGAGCTTTTCCCGGGGGGGATGATCCGCGGCGGGGTGATATTCAGCGACCTGCGGCTCGTTTGGAGAGCGATCGCTGTTTTTGGCGAAAAATGCTTTTCCGGGGGTAAGCAGCCCAATTGTGTCGCACATACGCACCTCCAATTGTGATAAGGACTGAGAGTATGATACTCTAAAAAACGGAAAACCCGTCTGGTTAGGCTTCGGTTAAGGTCTGTTTGATGGAACCCGGGCAGAATGAAGTAAAATTAAGCAAACGTACTTAGCACACATAGCCCACACATAACGATACACGAAAGGAAATCCCATGTACCAGAAACTAATCATCATCGGCAATCTTGGCAGAGACCCAGAGATGCGCTATACCCCCGACGGCAAAGCTGTCACCACCTTTTCCGTGGCAACCAGCCGCAAGTATAACGAAAAGGAAGAGACCACCTGGTTCCGGGTTTCAGTCTGGGGAAAACAGGCTGAAAGCTGCAACCAATACCTGACAAAGGGCTCAAAAGTCCTGGTGGAAGGTCGGCTGCGTCCTGACGCAAATACGGGTGCCCCACAGGTTTTTCAAAAGAAAGACGGCAGTTGGGGCAGCAGTTACGAAGTCTACGCGGACACTGTTCGGTTTCTGTCCGCTCGCGGTGAGGGCAACCCGGAAACCAGTGATACCGTCGATGACGACGATATTCCGTTCTAACCATGCCCGAGCCTCAAAAAATACCGTTTGTAGTCCCGGATGACCTCGAGCCGCGGTACATCAACACCGCCTATGTCACCCATACTCCGCACGAGTTTATCCTCGACTTTGCCACAATGATGCCGGGGCTGGCGAGCCTAAAGCTCAACACCCGGCTGATCCTCTCGCCGCTGACGATGAAACTATTCCAGCGAGCCATTAACGAGAACATCGCCCGCTATGAAGCAAACTTTGGCGAGATCCGCATCCCCCGCGGGCATACCCTGGCGGATGAACTTTTCCGCGAGGCGGGTGGGCAAAACCCACCGGATGAGCAAAAATGACCGATCAACTCGACTTAATCTGCGACCAGATTCGACACGAATTTGACCAAAAAACCGCCTTGCGAGACGAAGCCCTTAAGCAGGCGCGTGAACTAACCCGCCATGCATCCCTGGCAATCCGCGCCATCCACCGGGAAGATCACGACGAAGCGCAATCCGAAATCAATCTGGGACGGGAACTGGCGCAAGCTCTGACCCGTACGCTGCGAACCGAGCACCCCGAGCTGTTTTTCGCGGGGTACACCCAGGACGCCATCAAGGAATACTGTGAGGCTTGCCTGACTGTGGCGATGATCAAAGGCGAGGTACTGCCCACCCCGCAGGATTTGGACGCGGAACCTCCCGCTTACCTGAACGGACTCACCGAGACCCTCGGAGAGCTGCGCCGGCGCTGCCTCGACTTGCTTCGCCCTGGCTACAGCGCCGAGGTTGAGCGGCTTTTGGCGTTGATGGATGACGTCTTCACGCAGCTGGTCACGATGGACTACCCCGATGCCATCACGGATGGGCTGCGCAGGCGAACGGACCTGGCGCGGGGCATCATCGAACGCACCCGGGCAGACATCACTGTGTCGTTCCGACAAAACGAGCTCGAAAGCAAGCTGGACCGCCTTTCGGGGCTGTTGGAGGGCAAACAGGTCTGATGCGCAAAGTGCGTGCCTCAGAACTGGGAAGTTTCAACTACTGTCAGCGTGCCTGGTGGTACCAACAGCAAAACATGCCCTCCGAAAATCAGAGCGCCATGGACGCCGGCAGCCAGGAACACAGGGACCATAACCGCGGGGTAAAACTCGCGGTTTTCTATAAGTGGCTGGAGTTGGCACTGTTGGCTGGGGCGATTGCACTGGCAATCTGGACCCTGCTATGAGCAATTTGTGGTGGTTGGTACTACTTCTGATGGCGTTGGCGGTAGGTATGCTGATACTCAGCATGCGCGAACGCAAGAAAAGCAGGCTGCCCGACGCGCGGGTGGTGTACGCGGATACCGATCTCTGGCAGAAAGTTCCGGAAACGTTGGCGGATTTTCAGCTTGGGTTAGTTGGAAAGCCCGATTATGTGATGAAAACCAGGCAAGGCAGCTTGATCCCAGTGGAGGTTAAGACCGGTCGCACTCCTGAAAGCCCTTACGATTCCCACC
>JAYFQB010000336.1:0-2949 GCA_034927385.1 Anaerolineaceae bacterium
AGGTCAATTGTAGGTTTCTCGTAGCCGCCATCATTCATAATTGTGCTCCCTGTGGATACAACCACACGCCCAACTCCCTCACAATGGCATGCACAGGTATAGCCAGGAACATGTTCAGGAATACTGCCGGCAAGACCACATTCACCAGCGCCTCAGAGAAATTGAAGGGGATCCGCTGAACAAAAAGAACCGCGATTGTCAGAAAATTTTCCAGAATCGTCGCACCGAAGGTAAGCAGAAACATCGCCAGCAAAGGAGTCTGCCAAACGCGCTGTTTGAGGAGTAACGCCATAAAATACACCGTCAGATAAACAATCATCGGCACAAAAAACGGTAGTGCCGACACAAACCCGACTATCCCCCCCATAATCAGGATCAGAATCCAGAATCCCCGTTGTTTCTGGTGCAGGCATAACGCGATGATCAGCAGCAACACAAGATCAGGTGAGCCTGAAAGGATCATCCAGCGGCTGAAGACGCTGTATTGCAGCATCATTGAGAGCACGAAACTCATTGCATACACCAAGTAGATTAACACAAGCAAACCTCAGGGCACAAGTGGCGTAAGATCAACCGCCGTGAAGTTGGTGATAACAAGAACCGCGCTAAGTGTGGAAAAATCCACAATAGGTTGAACAGAGCCAGTCTGAAAAAGCGCGTTCTGCCGAGATTGCATCGAAACAACCTGCCCCACAAAAATGTTTGGCGGGTAAGTGCCGCCCAAACCAGAGGTGAGGATGACCTCGCCGATATCCACCTGCGCGTCGACAGGCACCATTGCCAGGCTGATCTCGCCAGTTATGGATCCGTTCACCTGCCCTTCAACGTTCGCTGTTTTCAGGCGAATGTTTACAGCCGAACCTGCATCGGTGATCAATTGAACCCGCGCGGCGTCCGAGATGACCGCGTCAATTCGTCCAACCAGCCCCTGTTGGGTCACAACCGGCATACCGTAACGAATGCCGTCGTTGGAACCCTTATCAATAATTATGTATTGCAGGTATGGGCTGATTTCCCGTCCGATGACGGTCGCGGCTTCGTATTCATGGTCGGGATTGTTTCGGGCAAAATCCAACAGGGTATAGAGGATGTCCGCCTGAGCCAGGTTTTCCTGGAGGGAGATGATTTCGCTTTGGAGTTGCGCGACTTCATTGCGCAGCGTTATGTTCTCCTCCCGCAGTGTTGCCATGTCGCGAGGGGAGCCAAAAAAATCGCTGAATGCCAGGTATCTTTCCGATATCCAGCTTTGGGCTGAAATCAGCGGACTAAAAGAAAGGCTGAATAGCGGCGTCAGATATCCCGATATTGCCAGAATCAAAACACCAGCAATCACGATGATTAATATCAGGTTGCGTAAGTTTTTTGGAGTGAATAGGTTTTGCATGTCGAATCTGGTCTATCCAGACCTCAAGGAAGGCTAGCCTTGCGTGCTGGTGTACGGATCCCGTTCGATGCCTACGAGTAAGTTTTCGTACAAATCAAGGTCATCCAGCACCATACCGCAACCGCGCGCCACACAGGTCATCGGGTCTTCTGCAACCCAAACCCGCACTCGCACCTCGTTCGAAAGCCGTTCAGCCAACCCTTGCAATTGGGCGGTACCGCCAGCCAGGCAGATGCCGTTGTCCATCAGATCGGAAAGGATTTCCGGCGGAGACTCATCCAGCGCATCCTTGATGGTATCCACGATCACCTGGATCGAGGGGAAAAGCGCCTCGCGTATTTCGATTGAGGAGATCTCGATGGATTCGGGTAACCCTGTGATCAGGTTACGTCCGCGGACATCGACCGTCTTTTCTTCGTTTAGCGGGTAGGCAGAACCGATCGCGATTTTCACTTTCTCAGCCATCTGCTCGCCAATAAAAAGGTTGTATTTGCTGCGGACATACTCAATGATATCCTGGTCCAGCTCGTCCCCCGCCACTCGCAGAGATCGTGAGATGACAATACCGCCGGTGCTGATCACAGCCACTTCGGTGGTTCCGCCGCCAATATCCACGATCATGTTGCCAAAATCAGATTCGATCGGCAGACCAGCCCCAATCGCTGCCGCGGCAGGTTCCAAAATCATGTAAGTCTCCCTGGCACCGGCAGACATCGCGGCGTCATAGACAGCTCGCTTCTCGACTTCCGTCGCGCCAGATGGGATCCCGATTACGACCCGTGAGTGCGGGAAGAGGACAATACTGTTCTCGTGAGCTTTGCTGATGAAATATTCCAACAGAGCCTGGGTAATGTCGTATTCTGAGATCACGCCATCGCGCAGTGGCCTAAGGGTAACCATGTTGGCTGGAGCACGACCAACCATCGCTTTTGCAGCCGCGCCGATTTTTAGCGGTTCACGGGTACGTTTATCAATCGCCACCCAGGAAGGTTCGTTAATGACAATGCCTTTGCCCCTGACATTGACTAAGGTGTTAGCTGTACCTAAATCAATTCCCAGGTCCTGGGAAAGAAATCCTAACAGCCATTTTATGGGGTTAAAGAAAGCCAATTTTTGTTCTCCGTCCAATATTCCTTGAGAATAATGGACGCAATTATAACATAGTAAGCCTGCCCATGATCTTATGTTGGGGTGCTCCGGTATCTAAAACTTATAACGCTTGAAAACAAAAATTGAAACGTGCAATCTCATTCCAATGTATCCTATGTATCTTGACTGAAAAACAGATTTGTATACGCATCACTACAACAAAAATGCTTGCGCAAAAAAATAACCATCGATTAAGTTTCAAAGGGCAAACGATCGATGAGGAACCACTGGTCATGACAATTTCTTAGAACATAGCGATTCAGCCCTGGCAGTGAAATAATCTTGCCTGATTTCTAAATCCTGCACGCTTATAAGTCTTTCTGAATTCTCTTCAATATAATGTGATTCTTAATATGAGAATTGTTGCAATATTCCACTCAGAATAAAAGTTATGCTTTATAATAGGGGAAATTTTT
>JAYFQB010000126.1:0-9471 GCA_034927385.1 Anaerolineaceae bacterium
TGGCGATCACGCACAAAGGCTTTGATCTTATTCCCGGCGACATCAATTGTAACCAGGGTTGTGGGTGTGATGCTGGTCATCTGGAGAGAAACCGTGTGGCGGTCCATCTGGATAGCCTGGCTCTCAACTTTATGTCCATAAACCACACCGGGCAGGATGCCGGCGCGGCGCAATTGGGAAACCTGTTTCCCTCTGACGGTGCGCTTTTCAGCTTTGATAATGATTTCTTCTTGTTTAGCCATTTTTCCTCCGGGCGCCTCTCACCATCTTTCAGGTTACCCTCGCCCATAAATTGACCGGGTAAACCGGCAACTTGTAAGTTTACTCAACCCTTCGCCGCTCGTCAAGGGCGGTGCAAGGGACCGCGAGGTTTGTTCAGGTGCAAGGGACCGCGAGGTTTGTTCGAAAACAGGTGAGCCAAACCGTTCACTTGCGAAAGCCTGACATTGGTTGTGCCCTGTTTTCCCTGCACCTTCAACGAATCACAGTCGGCAGGAAGGTGTTATTAGTGTTAATAACGGGAGAAGTGAAGATATAAGCTGCCCCCGCGGCGAGCATGCTGTTATCCGTCTGATCGCCATTGATGCCTTTGGCTTTGCTCGATTCGAGATTCGCGCCAGCCACGATTGTGAGGCCGTAGACGCCAACAGACTTGGCAAAGCAATCCTGCGCTTCCGTATTGGAAGCTTTCAGGTAAGCTGTTTGGGACCAGGCGCTGCCATTACGCGTGAAGACGTAGGCGGCTCCTGAATCTGGCTGGCTGTTGTTATCCTGATCTCCACCCACGCCTGTGGCGGAACTGTCCTCATAATTCGCGCCGACTACAATTATTCCCCCGGCAATAGCCACCGCGTTGCCAAAAGTATCATTGGAACCGGTGTTGGATGCCTTCAGGTAAGCCTGCTGCGACCAGGTTGTGCCGTTTCGCACGAAGACGTAGGCGGCGCCTGAATTGGGCGAGCTGTTATCGGCTTGATTGCCGCCTACGCCTTTTGCGTTGCTATCCTCAGAAATAGCGCCAACCACAACTGTGCTGCCTGAGATGGCAATGGAATAACCAAAGTAGTCGCCTGCGCCGGTGTTTGAGGCTTTCAGGTAAGCCTGCTGTGACCAGACGTTGTTAGTACGCGTGAAGACGTAGACGGCGCCAGAATCAGAAGCGGAGTTGCTGTTTTGGTCTCCTCCAATGCCTGTCGCAGCGCTATCTTCGAGGAGGGCACTAACCACGATTGTTTGGTCGTAGATTGCGACTGACCAACCAAACACATCAGCCGGGTTTGTGTTAGAAGCTTTTAAGTAAGCCTGTTGGGACCAGCTGCCGCTCGCACGCGTGAAGACATAAGCGGCTCCCGCAGAGGGTGCGCCATTATTGCTTTGGTCACCCCCCACACCTTTAGCATTGCTTGATTCGCCATAGGCGCCGACCACGGCTGTGTCGCCGGAGATTGCAACCGACCACCCGAAAAGATCTCCCGCGTTTGTGTTGGAGGCTTTGATGTACGCCTGCTGGGACCAGACCCCATTGCTGCGAGAAAAGACATAAACCGCGCCAGCGGCTGACGCGCTGTTACTATTTTGGTCACCGCCTATGCCTGTGGCAGAGCTTGCTTCGTAGGGAGCTCCAACGACGATGGTATCCCCTGAAATTGCGACGGAATAACCAAAACAGTCATCCTCATTTGTGTTGGAAGCTTTCAGGTATGCTTGTTGAGCCCAGGAGTTTCCGTTTCGAACGAAAACATAAACCGCGCCTGAGTCTGGGGCGGCGTTGCTGTTTTGGTCTCCACCGACGCCTTTCGCGGCGCTGTCTTCATAATATGCGCCTACGACGATGGTTTCGCCTGAAATCGCAACCGACCAGCCAAAATTGTCGTCCTCATTCGTGTTGGATGCTTTGACGTAAGCGTTTTGAGAGAGGTTGGAGGTGATCTGGTTTTGAATGGATTGCCATTCGGAGTCGGTCAAACCCTCGGGCAGGGGTACATCCTGGGGAGGGTCTGATGGATCCTGCGGTGAGGCAGCCTGGATGGTTGCGGCAGGGAGTAAAGTCAATAGGATTGCCAGGGCGGCAAGGATACGGAAGATGGTTTTGTGCATAGTACCACTTTCAGAATTATGGAATTTGGTTGGATATGATTATAACTTGCCGTAGACCAACTTCACGGAATTAAGTCGTGAATTGTGTTTATCTAATAGATTATTCTTTTCGAGGGGATGGTTTCTGGAAGTTACCAGTCATCCGGCAGGGGGAGCTGCACGCGTAATTTTTTGATATGGTGATTGAACTTCTCAGGTATTTGTTTGCTTTAGATTTATAAGAGGGTTTCGTTTCAGACCAAAAAAATGGAGCGTAAATACGCATTACCAGCAGTATCTTCCGCCGAATTTAGCGTGGAGGATGCATTTGATTGTCAGCCAAGGATAAAACCTCTCAAAACTTTACCAGCGAGATCGAAATCTGCCCTCCCTATACCACGCCTGTGAATGGAGAAGCCGGAGATTGTATAATATCTACAACAAACAATGTTGCTAAGGAGAGATTATGTGCGGCAGATTTACCATGGCGATTGACTCAGACGACGTGCGGACGCAACTTGCGCTGGGGCAGATGCCGCTGGATTGGGAGCCGCGATACAACATCGCCCCCTCGCAGGAAGTCGCCTGTGTGCCGTTTGCGGAAACACGCTCGGTGCATTGGTTCCGATGGGGGTTGGTGCCGTTCTGGGCGAAGGACCCATCCATTGGCAGCGGGATGATCAACGCGCGAGCTGAATCCGTGGCGGAGAAGCCGGCTTTCCGTAATTCTTATAAGAACAAGCGCTGCCTGGTGCTCGCGGATGGTTTTTATGAGTGGCGCAAAGGCGGAAAGCCGCCAGTTCCCTTCTACTTTAGCTTGCGCAGCGGTGAGGCGTTCGCATTCGCGGGGCTTTGGGACGATTGGGAGCCAAAGGGGGTCAGTTCAGAGCCAGGGATGCCGGGGCTGACCACCTGTACGATCATTACCACGGAGGCGAATTCCCTGGTTGCTGAGGTGCACCCGCGCATGCCTGTTATCCTCAAAGGGCAGGCGATGTGGGACTGGCTGGCAGAAGCCGACCCAATGAGAAGGCTGAGCCTGCTGAAACCATTCGACGCGCAATTGATGCGCAGTTGGGAAGTTAGCCGTGCGGTTAACAGCCCGGCGCAGGACGACGCGGAGTTGATTCAACCTGTTGGCGGCTCGCTTTTTGGGTGAGGTGGTGACGGCACAAGGCGGTTGCGGCTGTTTTTTTTGCTGCGCGCCGCCACATGAATCGTGTAGAATGTATAATACCTGTTGGGGGTAAAGCCCCCGTAAGTTGGTGCTGTTCCTGGAGATGTAATGAAAAGACGTGCCTTTGCAATTATCTTAATTCTAATTTTCAGCATAGTGCTTGCGGCATGCGTGCCGGAAACCTCCGCGACCCGGCCTTTAGCCACCCAGACCGCGCAATCCACTCCGGAACCGACAGTGCAAGCCATCCCGGACTCTGATTCCAGCATGGGGTGGTGGAACGACGTGGTCTTCTACGAGATCTTCGTGCGTTCTTTTAAAGATAGTGACGGCAATGGCATTGGGGATTTTCAGGGGATCATCTCCCAGCTCGATTATCTTAATGATGGCGACCCAAACACCAGCGATGACCTCGGAATCGGGGGCATCTGGCTGATGCCGATCATGCCTTCACCTTCCTACCACGGCTACGACGTAACCAATTACCAGTCGGTCAACCCCGATTACGGCACTATGGCTGACTTTCGCCAACTGTTGGAGGAGTGCCATCAGCGCGGTATTCGCGTAGTCATTGATTTTGTGATCAATCACACTTCCAGTGAGCATCCCTGGTTTCTCGCCGCGCAAGATGCCGCAAGCGGCTTCCGCAATTGGTACGTTTGGGAAGATTCAAACCCAGGAAAACCCGGTCCCTGGGGGCAGAATGCCTGGTATGAAGAAAATGGCTCATACTATTACGCGCCTTTCTGGAGCGGTATGCCCGACCTGAACTACAACGAACCAATGATTAGCAAAGCGATTTACAACGCCTCAAAGTTTTGGCTTGATTTAGGGGTGGATGGGTTTCGTGTGGATGCCGCCCGATACCTTTTTGAGGATGGCGTAAGTCAGCAGGACACCAAGAACACCATCGCATGGTTTCAGGATTGGCGCGAATTCTATTCCGCGATCAATCCGGACGCGTACACTGTTGGCGAGGTCTGGGCCGACACGCAGGTTATCGCGAAATACAACGAACCATCCCGTGGCATGCAGGAATACTTCATGTTTGACCTTGCGGCGGATATTCTTGGGGGGATCTACTCCCCTGACCCGTCCAGAATCATCAAGAGCTACCTGGACACACTGGCATACTTCCCGGACCAACAGTTTGCCACATTTTTAACCAATCATGACCAACAGCGTGTCGCTTCTTACTTTAGCAGCAATCTCGACCGGCAAAAACTGGCGGTGTTTGTTTACCTGACGGGTCCGGGCACGCCTTTCATCTACTATGGCGAAGAAATCGGCATGACCGGCGGAAAACCGGATGAGTTGATCCGAAAGCCGATGCAGTGGTCAACACAAGCCAACGCTGGTTGTAGCGGCGTGACACCATGGCAGGACCTGGCAACCGGTTGGGACGACACGAATGTTGAAACTGAAAGCCAGGACCCCGAATCGCTGCTGAACTGGTACCGGGGGTTGGTCAACCTGCGCAATCAGATCCCAGCACTGCAAAAAGGCGATTACATTCCATTTACTTCCACTTGCCGCCGGCTGTACGCTGTGGCACGGACGGAAGGATATGAGGTTATTCTGACGCTTGCAAACCTCGGCGTGCAAACGCTGGAAAACTGTACCATCGCGCTTGAGGGAAGCAACCTGGCAGGAACCTGGCAGGTTGAAGCGCTTTGGGGTAGGGAGCCTTTCGCGGAAATAACCTTTGCCGATGACGGTTCTCTGGCTGACTTTACGGCGGGAGAGACCCTGAACGGCGGAGAAACGTTTGTTTTGAGACTGACGCGCCCGTAAACCGGGCATGGAAAGAGGAAACATGAAAAAACTTCGATTATTGCTTGCAATCATCCTCAGCCTGGCTATTGCGGCAGGCTGCTCGGGGCAAACCGCTCCAACCGACATGCCGGTTGAACCGACAGCTTCCGAGGTTGACCAACCTACGGCAACAGAAGCTCCGGCTGCGGAGGAATATCCGCTGTATGTAAACCTCACCTGGCATCAGCATCAGCCGATGTATTATAAGGATGAGAACGGCGTTTACACCCGCCCGTGGGTGCGTGTGCACGCCACCAAGGATTACCTTGACATGGCGGAGATGATAGCGGCTGAGGAAGGCGTTAGAGCGACCATCAACCTGACTCCTTCGCTGATCCGCCAACTGCAGGATTACACGGAAAACGGCGTAAAAGACCTCTACTGGGTGCTGGCGGAAGTGCCCGCGGGGGAACTGACCGCAGAGCAGAAGAATTTCATCCTCCAGCGATTCTTTGACGCAAACTGGGACCACATCATCGCGGTTTACCCACGCTATCAGGAACTGCTTGACCTGCGGGGCGGCACGGACGATACCGCGATTGCCGCGGCAGTTGAAACCTACACCGAACAGGATTTTCGCGACCTGCAGATCTGGTTTAACCTGGCATGGATCGACCCGGATTACCTGGCGCAGGAACCGTTTAAACTTCTGGTTGACAAAGGACGGGATTTCTCTGAAGAGGATAAGGTTGTCCTGTTCGACGGCATTCTGGAACTGATGCAGCGTGTGCTTTCGACCCACAAGGAATTACAGGATGCCGGCATTTTGGAAATCACGACCACTCCTTACGCCCATCCGATTTTGCCTCTGATCTATGATACAGACCTGGCATTGGTGGGCAACCCCAAGGCAACCATGCCCAACCGGCAATTCAGCGAACCTGAGGATGCCGCTTTCCACCTCACGAAGAGCGTGGAAATGTACGAGTCCATCTTTGGGCGGGAAGTCCGCGGACTTTGGCCCGGAGAGGGTTCCGTGGCGGAGGAAATCGTGCCGTTGGTCAGTGAGGCTGGATACAAGTGGATGCAGACCGGCGAGCCTGTGCTTGTGGCAAGCCTGGGGTTGGCGGGCGACCGCTTTACCCGGAATTCTGACGGTGTGGTGAATGACCCCGACACCTTCTATCGTCCGTATTATGTGCAGGGCGAAACTGGTGATCAGGTTGCGGTATTCTTCCGCGACTGGGTCATTTCTGACAAAGTTGGTTTCACCTATTCCGGCATGACCGGCGAGGCAGCCGCGCAGGATATGGTCGATTCCCTGCAAGCCATTTACGAAAGCCTGGAAGGTATTGAAGGTCCTCACATCGTGACGATTGTCGTGGATGGCGAGAATGCCTGGGAAAACTATGACAATGACGGCAAGGAATTTTTCCATGCCCTCTACAGTAAACTGGCGGAGAGCGAGACTCTCCAGACCATTACGCCTTCGGAATACCTCGAACTCTACCCGGAGCAGCGTGAACTCCCCGAGCTTTTCCCCGGGGCATGGTTCAGCGCGAACTACGATACCTGGATCGGTGAAAGCGAAGAAGCTGACGCCTGGGATCTGTTGGCACGGGTGCGAGAGGATCTAAAGCAATATGAGGATGGCACGCTAAGCGCCAGCCCCGAGGCTCTGACTTTGGCGCAGGATTTCATGTACCTGGCGGAAGGCTCGGACTGGTTCTGGTGGTACGGAACGGATCAGGACTCCGGGCAGGACAGCTACTTTGATGAAGGCTATCGCGCGCTTCTGAAAGGCGTCTACACCTCTTTGGGCGTTGAATACCCTGCGTACCTGGATATTCCCATCATTCAGCCGCAGCCGCTTGTGGCTGATGCTGCTATCAGCGGAGAAACTACGGCTGTCATTGATGGGGTGACCGGCGAGGAAGAGTGGGCTACTGCTGCTCTGTATGAAGGCGGAGAAGACAATCCGATCCAGGCCTTTAGCTACGGTATGGACCAGGAAAACCTCTATCTCCGTGTTGATCTCTCCGAGTCATACAGTGACGATGATGCTATACAGCTTTACTTAAACGCCCCAGGCGATAGCAACCGACAGATTACCGATTTATCCGGTCAGAATCAACTGGTGTCCGGTTTTTCTCGGATGCTTGAAATCAAGCCGGGGAAGGATTTTGCGGGGCTATACCTGACAGACGGGTCAGTCTGGACCCTTCAGGAGGAGCAAGTTGGTCTGGTTGCTTCTGGTTCCACCGTGGTCGAACTATCGGTGCGGAAAACCATCTTAGGAGATGTTAGCGCGGGCAGCATCGTGCCTGGATACATCTTATTCATTGCTGACGAAGTGGTTCCATTCAATCAGTCTGCCCCACTGGGGATTCAGTACTTTAGTTTTGAGCCAGTAACCAGCCTGCTGCTGATTGAGGACCCCGAAGGCGATGATTTTGGACCTGGCAGCTACACATATCCGAAAGACGGCGTTTTCAAAGCTGGCGATTTTGATCTGACCGCGTTTGAGGTCTCGAGTGATGGCGCCAACCTTTATTTCACCTTCACGCTCAAAGCCCCGATTACGAATGGTTGGAACTCTCCGGCTGGATTCTCGGTGCAGACTTTCGACGTTTATATCGATAAAGACCCAGGCTCTGGCACTGGAAACCGAATGCTGCTGCCCGGCAGGAATGCCGCGCTTGCTGAAGGTAACGGTTGGGACTTTGCGGTCTGGATCGAAGGTTGGACGCCGCAAGTGGTGGTTTCGGGAGATGATCCATTGGGAGAACCCGCGAATTATACTGAAGCCAGCTCCGCGATAAAGGTGTATGTGGACGCAGGCAAGAATGCGGTGGTCGCGAGTGTGCCTTTGGAATTTTTTGGGGACGGAAGCCCGGAAAGCTGGAGCTATGCCGCTGTGCTGCTGGGGCAGGAAGGCTATCCAGCGGATGGCGTCTGGCGGGTACGCGACGTAAACCAGAAAGCTGAGAGTTACCGCTTTGGCGGCGCCCCGCTCGACAACAACCACAGCCGGATTATCGATGTCGCGCTACCGGCGGCTTTTAGCCCGGACCAGGCAGCCGTGCTGGGAACGTATCCTTCTTCCGCCCAACCTGTTGATGGGAAGGGACCGGATGATTTCGCGATCATTCCTCTGATTGCCGTAATAAAATAACGAGAGGAAAAACTATGACAGAATTTTTTCTAACTAAAGAACCGCGTAAAAGCGTTGAGCTGTTATTACGCGATGGTAGGGTTATCACTGGTAAACGCGGGGGGACTCTGGAAGATTTTGCCTGCGTTGTGCAGAAACCAGATGAGCCTCTGATTGTTGGCGCGATTCTGGATGGGAACTTGCGGGAACTGACTTACCCGGTTTGGCAGGACGGGTATGCGACTCTGTTGACGATGGAAGATACCGATGGCGCGCGGATTTACCGCCGCTCCCTGGTATTTTTGTTGGAAGTCGCATTCAGAAGCTGCTTCCCCAAGGGCGGTTTGACGATTGATCATTCCGTTTCCTCCGGGGGATATTACTGCCAGGTCAACAATATTCCCAATTTTGGTCAAGCTGACCTGGATCGCATCAAAGCCGCCATGTTGGAGCTTGTCAAGCAGAACGTGCCATTTGTGCGCGAGACGGTGCCGCTGGATGAAGCTATCGCTTATTTCACCACCGCTGGCGAGGAGGACAAAGTTCGTCTGCTCAAATACCGCCAGCGAAAGGATCTTGTGCTTTACCGTGCCGGCGAAACGCGGGACTATCATCATGGTTATATGGTGCCATCTTCCGGGTATCTTAAGTGGTTTGATCTGTACCTGCTGGATGATGCTTTCATTATTCGTTTCCCAAGGCGGCACGCGCCATCCGAGGTGCTGCCGATGGACAGCTATCCCGCTTTGTTGAATGCTTTTAAGGAATACGGTGATTGGCTGACAACACTGGGCATTCATTCCGTCGGCGCGTTGAATGACGCCATTCAGGAAGGGCACATTGATGAGGTTACTTTGGTTTCTGAAGCTCTTCATGAGATGCAGATTGCCCAAATAGCCGGTCAGATCTATGAGGCTCGCGACCGGGTTGGAGTGATTCTGATCGCGGGACCTTCCTCTTCGGGTAAAACTACCTTCTCGAAACGACTGGGAATCCAGCTATTGGCAAGGGGCATAACCCCATTCGCGCTTGAGATGGACCACTTCTTTATTGATCGTGAAAAGACGCCGATCAATCCGGATGGTCACCGCGACTACGAGTCGCTGCGAGCGCTTGATCTGGGGCGCCTGAACCGCGACCTGAAGGGATTGATGGAGGGGCGGGAAGTGCAATTGCCGCGTTATGACTTCATCAGTGGTTTGAGCCTTGATGGGGCGAAAGTTCAGTTAATGAAAGGAGACGTGATCATCCTCGAGGGCATTCATGGGCTTAATCCAGGGTTGTTGACCGATATTGACCCAGCAACTAC
>JAYFQB010000172.1:0-18628 GCA_034927385.1 Anaerolineaceae bacterium
AATAAAACCCTCGACATAAAGAGGCTTCTGGCGTCAGGTTGAAATGCGCAACCTGACCTACGACTCCGCCGTTGCGGTAAATCAATAACATTTGTGATCGGCGGATTGAGGGCAATATACGTTCTTCCAACCCAGAATCCATGGCGCCCTCAATCTCGCCCTACATCACTGCGTAACCCCGCAGGTAACCACAGGGGGTTACCCCTACATCAAAGAATTTAGAGGCGTAGGGGCAGATCCCTGTGCTCTCATCCTGATCGTGCCGCCTGTGCCCACCGTGAAATGGATGGGTAGTCTCCTGACCGAGCACGCGACCTGACCGAAGGTCTCCATCTGCCCCATTTTTGATCGTGCCGGCGTCCTCGACCGAGCACGTGTCCTGACCGAAGGTCTCCAAAAAGCAGGCGTAGGTCAGGTTCTTCATTTGAACCTGACGCCACGAACTGATATGACTGTTGTCAGGTTGAACTGCGCAACCTGACCTACAACTACGGATTAACCGCTAACCCTCATTCTTCCGCTTCATTTTCTTCCAAAATATTGGTTACAATAGGTTAATTCTCTTTACCTGCACCTTATTCAGTCAACTCAGGCAAGAAAGGAGTCGACATGAAACCCTACAACCGCCGAATATCGTTTTTTCTGTTCATACTGACCTCACTGCTGCTTTCCTCCTGCAGTGGGTATTCTTTACCCATCGCCCAACTCCCAACACAGCTCCCTCCCGAACCAACCGTTGAACCCATCCCCACTTTTGAAAATCCTCCCCGGGATGCGGTTTTGAATTGGTCAGCCGAACTGAGCGAATCCTACTGCAAACCTACCAGCTTCGGCAGATTTAGCAGCCTGGTCTATAACTCGGGCGCTTTGTACAGCGTCCAGAGCGGTGATTCACGCGGCGTCTGGCGCCTGCCGCCCAACGAATCGCAATGGGAGAAAGTTGCTGAGCCGTTGGCGGCAGATGGTAAGTTCATCGAGTCGCTGCGCGTAAACGACAAATGGTTGGTGATGCTAATCTTTGACCACCCAATGCACGTTCAGGGCTGGCGCGTGGAAGCCTTGAACTTAGGAACGAACGAGCAGCAGCGCCTGGTCGACAACATCGAAGCGAGCGAAAACATCATCTACCTCGACATGGAGCTGCAGGGAGACTTGCTCTACTTTTTGACCCACACCGTAACCACCAACAGTTCAAAACAGCTTTCCACCATCCGCGCGATCAACATGGCTGAAGGCACCCAAGAAATCCTGCTCAGCATGGAATCTGACCTCATTTACAACCAACTGGCAGTATCAGAAAAATACCTGATGATCACTCAGAGCGTTAGCAGCAAACCCGAGGATGATGATCCCCTTCCAATTCTGTTTTTTAGCTTCGAATCCAATCAACTTGTGGAACTAATGGACGTTTCAGGCTCTATTCCTTTGATGGCTGGGGGGTTAGCGGCTTGGTCTGAGCAGCGTTCAGATCGCCTGCCAGAGACCTACAAAATTTTCGATTTCGAAAGTGGACTTTCCTGGCCTTTGCTCATACAAGGTGAGCAGCCGTCCAGTTTCGATCTCAGCAGAGAATATCTGGTATGGATCGATCCCACCGAGCCAACCAACGCCTACCCGGCGGTCTTTCTGATGTCGCTCGACGATGGTCATAAACTAACCATCAGTGCCGAGAGTCTGGACCTAATGCCCCAATTCCCTCAGGTAAGGGATGACGTGTTAATTCTGGGTTTTGTAAAAGATTTCTTCACGCTGGATGCTCAGGGTATGATCTGCGCCATCCCCCTCGAAGAGCTGCAGGCGCTTTCACAGCCAACCCCAGATCCCGCCCAAGCAACCCCTTAACACCAGGGAATTCACCCCCGCTCGCGCAAGTGGGAGGTCGGTCACATTGCGGAATTTACACAAGATCTGCACGCACTCCTTTGCTTTCCACTTTCACCTCATTTGACAACCTTACCAATCTGCTTATAATTCAAAAACTGAATTATATGGAAACGCAACTGACCGAACAAGAAAACACACGCGCGCTCGAGATGCTCACCCATATCGAAGCCAACCCCGACATCACTCAGGTGACTCTCGCGGATGAGCTTGGCGTTGCCGTGGGCACGATCAACTGGCACCTGAAGCGCCTGATCTCCAAAGGCTACGTCAAGGTCAAGCGAGCCCAGCGCAAGAAGCTGCGCTACATCATCACACCCGAAGGCATCGCCCTGCGTGCCAACCTAACCGTTGACTACATCAAGACTTCCTTCGATCTCTACCGGCGCGTGCGCGAACGCAGCAACCGCTGCCTTGAGCAGCTCAAAGCGGCTGGTTACAACGAGGTGAATATCCTTGGCGAAGGTGAAATCGCCGAAGTGATTAGCCTCACCTGCCTCGAACAGGGCGTCTCGCTGACGAAGTCCAACAACGCGCCCAAAATCAGCATTGACGGTCTAAAACTTGCACTGATTCTCCCCGAAGGCGCGCCTTACCCCGCGCCTTCTCACCCAACCCAATTTGGAGGCGAACATGGATAAGGCTCTCAACCTTGCCACTAAACGTATTTGTGTCACCGGCGGAGCCGGCTTTTTGGGCACACATCTCATCCGCAGGCTAAAAGAACACGGCGCGCGCGAGATTTTCGTGCCCCAATACCCGGAATACGACCTCGTGCGTGAAGCCGACATCATCCGCATGATCGACACCGCAAAGCCGGATATCATCATCCATCTGGCAGCCAAAGTTGGCGGCATCGGCGCCAACCGCGAGAAGCCCGGCGAGTTTTTCTATGACAACCTGATGATGGGCGTGCAGCTCATCCACCAATCCTGGATGAAAGGCGTCGAAAAGTTCGTCGCCATCGGCACGATCTGCGCCTACCCCAAATACACCCCCATTCCCTTTAAAGAGGAAGACCTCTGGAATGGCTACCCCGAAGAAACCAATGCCCCCTACGGGTTGGCAAAGAAGATGCTGCTGGTGCAGTCCCAGTCCTACCGCGAGCAGTACGGTTACAACTCGATCTTTCTGCTGCCCGTCAACCTCTATGGTCCCGGCGACAACTTTAACCCCGCCAGCTCCCATGTTATTCCGGCACTGATCCGAAAGTACCTCGAAGCCAAAGAACAAGGCGCGTCTGAGATCGTTGCCTGGGGCGACGGCAGCCCAACCCGCGAGTTCATCTACGTGGAAGACGCCGCCGAGGGGATCGCCCTCGCGACAGAACGATACAACAGCTCCGAACCGGTCAACATTGGCTCAAGTTTCGAGATATCCATTAAAGACCTGACCGAAACTATCGCCCGCCTAACCGGCTTCAACGGCACCATCCGCTGGGACACATCCAAACCCAACGGCCAGCCCCGCCGCAAGCTCGACACAACCCGTGCCCGCGAAGCTTTTGGCTTTGAAGCCAAAACCGACTTTGAGGACGGTCTAAAACGCACGATTGACTGGTACGCCAACGAGAGGGCACATGGCAGAAGTTGATTTAAACGCTTCCGCCCAGGTTGTAACCCTCAAACCCTCCAAAGGTTGGCTGGGGATTGACCTGAAAGAGCTCTGGCACTACCGGGAGCTCATTTACTTTTTAACCTGGCGCGATATCAAAGTTCGTTACAAACAGGCTGTGCTCGGCATTGCCTGGTCGGTTCTGCAGCCTGTGCTCACCACTGCCATCACGACGGTTGTCTTCGGCATGCTGCTAAAGGTCGACTCGGACGGCTTGCCCTACCCGGTATTCGCGCTTTCAGCCTTATTACCCTGGCATCTCTTCCAGCTTTCTCTGCAAAAAAGCAGCATCAGCCTGGTTGGGAATGCCAACCTGCTTACCAAAGTCTATTTTCCGCGGGTGATCATCCCGCTCAGTTCTGTGCTGGCTGCCTTGGTGGATTTCGGCATCTCGCTGGTCTTGCTCTTCATCACCATGGGAATCTATCGGCTTCCCCTGACATGGAACGTGTTATGGGTTATCCCGCTCACCCTGCTGACCATCCTGGCAGCATTGGCGGTGGGGTTATGGCTTTCGGCGCTAAACGTGCAGTATCGCGATGTGCAGCAGATGGTGCCTTTCCTGATCCAAATCTGGATGTATGCCACGCCAATTGTCTACCCCATCACCACCATCCCCGAAGGCACTTTTCGCTATATCTACAGCCTCAACCCGATGGTCGGGGTGGTGCAGGGCTTTAGGTGGGCGTTCTTTGGCGGCACTCCGCCGGATATGACCCTGCTCATCTCCAGCCTGGCGGTTTTGGTTTTGCTCGTTTCCGGTTTATTCTTTTTCCGACGTATGGAAAAAACCTTCGCGGATGTGGTGTGATGATGGACAACGATTTATCCATTTTGGTTCAGGGGATTGGCAAACGCTATAAGATCGGCGCCTCACAACAGCGCGCCGATACCCTGCGCGATATGATCACCGCTCAGGCGCAGCGGATCGGCAGCAGCCTGCGCGGCAAGCGAGACCGCGCCAACGAATCGGATCAGATCTGGGCTCTGCGGGATGTCAGCTTTGAGGTCAAACGCGGGCAAGCTCTTGGCATCATCGGGCGCAACGGTGCCGGCAAGAGCACGCTCCTAAAAGTGCTTTCTCGTGTAACCGACCCAACCGAAGGTTATGGCGAAATGCGCGGTCGGGTTGGCTCGCTGTTGGAGGTGGGCACTGGCTTTCACCCGGAGCTAACCGGACGCGAGAATATCTTCCTCAACGGGGCGATCCTCGGTATGCACAAAAAGGAAATCGAAGCCCGTTTCGATGAAATCGTCGCTTTTTCGGAAGTTGAAAAGTTCATCGATACGCCCGTCAAGCGCTACTCCTCCGGTATGTACCTGCGCCTGGCTTTCGCCGTGGCTGCCCACCTGGAGCCTGAAATCCTGGTTGTGGACGAGGTGCTCGCTGTGGGCGATGCCGACTTCCAACGGAAATGCCTGGGAAAGATGGGTGATGTTGCCAATTCCGGACGAACGGTCCTGTTCGTAAGCCACAACATGTCCGCCATTTTGCGCCTCACCCAGGATTCCATCGTGCTCGACAAAGGAAAAGTGATTCTAAACGCGCCTTCTTCTGAAGCGGTCGATTTTTACCTTAATCGTGGGCTTTCCAAGGTCGGAGAACGCTTCTGGGAGGGAGAAGAGGTGCCGGTTTCGAGCGCGCCTTTCCGCCCCCTGGCAATCCGCATCCTGGATAAACTTGGTCAGGTTTCGGATTCGGTTCGCAGTGTTGACCCAATCCAAATTGAGATTGACTACGAACTAACCGAGGACGTCACAGGTTTGCGCGTAGGATTTTACCTTTTCACGACACGAGGTGAACCAATTTTCACCAGCTTTGATATCGATTCGGAAGAACTCTTTAAAGAATTTACCTCACGCCCGAAGGGTGTTTACACCAGCCGCTGCACCATCCCAGCCAACACGCTGAACGAAGGTCGCTTTTTGCTGGGAGTGAACGCCAGTTCCTACGGCATCCGGCGCTACTTCCAGGATGACCAGGCGCTTTCATTCTCTGTGGATGCCTCCGGTGCGCCAGGCACGCACTGGCCCGAAGCCCGTCCGGGTCCGGTTCGCCCTGTGCTTGGCTGGGATATTGAGCCGAAAGGCGGGGCATAATGAAAAAGCTCGTAAAAAACATCATTGGGAAACTCCCCTTCGCGGCAGAAGCCTATTGGCTCTATGAAGGCTCAAAAAAAACCTGGAATGCCCATTACCAGCTTGCCGGGTTACAGGAAGTGCTGCCGCAAGCTGTGGCTGAGGTTAAACAATACGGGTTGAACGCTGATTCCCCCAAAAAGGTCTGCATCTTTGCCACCCTCCACTACTGGATCGAACAGGCTGGTCTGGTTGCCCTGGCGCTAACCGGTCAGGGACACCAGGTTGAGCTGGCGTATCTGCCTTATGCCGAGTGGGATAAACCGATTTCCCCCTTCGATTTACGCATGCATCACCTCTACAGCCAACAGACGCTTCTGCCTGCTGGTGACGTGATGCGGATTGTTCCACTGCTGGATTTTGAAGATGCTGATGTCAGGTTTTCCGATTATCCCGCCGAACTGCGGGAGATTGTGCGTCAGGTTTCGGATTATGACACGCAATACACCCTGCAGGTTGAAGAAACCGATACAACAAGCAAGCTCTATAAGCTGCGGTTAAATCGCAACACTCAGGCAGCCATGGCGCTCTACGACTGGCTTGCGGCATCTCAACCGGATGTGCTGATCCTCCCCAACGGGACGATCCTTGAAATGGGTGTGGCGTATCAGATTGCCAAACTGCTCGGCATCCGCACGGTGACTTTTGAATTTGCCGACCAACGCGAACGTATCTGGCTGGCTCAGGATGATGAGATCATGAGCCACCATACCGAGGACCTTTGGCGGGGTCTGGGGGGGCAGCCGCTCCCCGCGACCGCCCAAAAAGCAGTTGGAGACCTCACCTTCGCGCGGAAAAATGCCCGTCTTTGGGGTGATTTCGCGCGTCAATGGCAGCAAACTCCCGCCCGCGGCGGCTCCGAAGTGCGCCAGGCATTGGGTTTGGACGACCGCCCAGTGGCACTTTTGGCTACCAACGTGCTTGGCGACAGCCTCACGCTCGGACGCCAACGCATCTCGGGCACGATGGCTGAGATGATTGTCGGCACCATCCGCTGGTTCCTGGGCCACCCGGAAGCCCAGTTGGTTATCCGCGTGCATCCTGGTGAACTCAAAACCCACGGCACATCCATGGTGGAAGTAATCGAAAAGAACTTCCCCAGTCTGCCTGAACATATCCACCTCGTGCGCCCTGAAGACAAGACCAACACCTACGACCTGGTGGAAACCACCGACTTTGGCATCGTCTACACCACCACTGTCGGTCTGGAAATGGCGATGGCTGGCTTGCCTGTGGTGGTCACCGGAAAAACCCACTATGCCGAAAAGGGCTTCACCTTCGACCCGTCCAACTGGCAGTCCTACGAGACTATTCTCGTCAGGCTAACAGAGAACCCCACCGCTATGCGTCTGAGCCAGAATCAAGTTGAACAGGCTTGGCTTTACGCCTATCTATTCTTCTTTGAATTCTCGCTTCCCTTCCCGTGGCATTTGGTCTGGCTCCACGAAGACTTTCAGTCCCGCCCGATGCGTTTCGTGCTCTCGCCTGAGGGTCAGGAACGTTATTCGCAGACCTTTGGCTACCTGCTTGGCGAACCGCTGGATTGGGCGGCACGTGGTCTGGCAAGATTACCTTCACTCTCAGAACAAGAGGAGACTCCCAAATGAGTCCTGATTCCGTAAAAAAAGAAATCGGTCAGTTCTACGACCAGATTGGCTGGCAGCTCGAAAGCGACGGCGTCTACCAAAACGCACGCTACGAAGACCTGCGCCCGGTCACATCCGAATACATCCACCGCTGCCATATGCGCGTCAAGCGCCATCTCGCGCAAGCGGGAGACTTCCTTTTGGATGCCGGCTCTGGTCCGGTGCAGTACGACGAATATCTGACCTACTCCCAGGACTACCGTTTCAGGGTTTGTATGGACCTTTCGGTCGTTGCCCTGCAGGAAGCCCGCAAGCGCCTCGGCGAAAAAGGCATCTACGTCAACGCCGATATCGCCAACCTCCCCTTCAAGGACAACACCTTCGATGGCATCGTCTCGCTGCACACCATTCATCACGTTCCGATTGAAGAAAAGGTTGATGTTTACAAAGGGCTTCACCGAACCCTCAAACCCAGCCGCAGCATGGTGACCGTGGACGGTTGGGCGGAAGTGCCGCTTGCCAAGGCGATGGGTATCCTCATGCGTGTCGCCAGCCGCCTGCTCCGCTGGACGGGCAAAGAAGCCCCCAAAATGCCTTTGGATGCCCAGCAAACCGGGCAAAGCGGCGAAAGCCCGAGCCTCCCCGCGGGCACTTTCGTGCTCAAAACCAGCGCCAAATGGTTCAACGAAGTCATGAAGAACCAACTCCCCTACGAGATTCGCGTTTGGCGCAGTGTATCGGTAAAATTCTTACGTACTGTAATTCAACCCGAATGGGGTGGGCGTTTCTGGTTGAAAGTGCTGTACCGACTCGAAGAGTGGTTTCCTCGCTATTTCGGCGAAAAAGGTCAGTACCCTCTGATCGTGATCAAAAAGTAAAACGTGCTAAAGCGTTAAGGAGAATGTATGGATTGGCAGAATAAAGTTGTTCTGGTTACCGGTGGCACCGGGTCGTTTGGCAAGAAATTTATCCGCCTAATGCTGGATGAGTATCATCCCGCGAAAATTATTGTTTTCAGCAGAGATGAACTGAAGCAACACGAAATGCGCACCACTGGCGGCTTCGATCACCCATCCATCCGCTACTTCATCGGCGACGTTCGCGACCGCGAGCGACTTTCCCGTGCCTTTTACGGCGTGGATATCGTTGTCCACACCGCGGCGCTAAAACAGGTGCCCGCCTGCGAGTACAACCCGATGGAAGCCATCAAAACCAACATCCTCGGTTCCAGCAACGTCATCGAAGCCGCAATTGAAAACGGCGTCAGCAAGGTGATGGCGCTTTCCACCGACAAAGCCGTTAATCCTGTCAACCTCTACGGAGCCACCAAACTGGCAGCCGAAAAGCTAATGGTCCAAAGCAACGCCTATGCCGGCGGACGCAACACACGCATCTCCTGCACCCGCTACGGCAACGTGGTTGGCTCGCGCGGCTCTGTCGTGCCCCTGTTTCTGAAACAGCGTTCCAGCGGTGCCTTAACCATCACAGATGACCGCATGACCCGATTCTGGATCTCTCTCGAACAAGGCGCGCGTTTCGTGATTAGCTGCATCGAACAGATGCAAGGCGGTGAGCTCTTCATCCCCAAGATCCCCAGCATGAAGATGACAGATCTTGCCAGGGCGATGGCACCCGAAGCAGAAATCCGCATCATCGGCATCCGTCCAGGCGAGAAACTACACGAATCGCTGATCTCCGAAGACGAAGCCCGCACGACAGTTGAGCTGGATGATATGTATGTGGTCCAGCCGGCTGGCGAACCGCTTTGGTTCGGGCACGCCTGGACCGAAAAAGGGCGTTCTTTGCCCGAAGGGTTCACCTATACCAGCGCCAACAACACCGAATGGCTCAACGTGGATGGCATCAATGCCATCATTAAACCGATCGAAGCAGAATTGGCAGCGGAAGCACAGAAATAATGACCCGCCTTCTCATCACCGGTGCCAGCGGTATGCTGGGTGCGAACCTTGCCCTCCTTGCCCAACAAAGAGGTTTTGAGGTATTGGGCTGGACAAACTCCCGCTCCCTGGTAAACGCGCCTTTTGCCTCAAGCCCGGTGGACTTCGCAGACCGGCTGGCTCTGGCTCGGGCGTTTGAGCATGCCCAGGCAGACGCGCTGATCAACTGCGCAGCCCAGGCAAACGTGGACGCAGCCGAACAACACCCGGAACACGCTTTTCGCGTCAATGCCAACGCCGCGGGGGATTTGGCGCGGATGGCTCACGAAGCCAACCTGCCGATGATCCATATTTCCTCCGATGCCATCTTCGATGGGGTTTCAGGCAATTACCTTGAAACCGACGCGCCCAACCCGCGTAACACCTACGCAAAAAGCAAGCTGGCAGGCGAGCAAGCTGTGGCGCGTTCAAACCCCACCGCCGCGATTGCTCGCGTGGTCTTCTATGGCTGGTCACCAACAGGCACGCGCAGTCTTGCCGAGTTTTTCTATAACAACCTCAAGGCAGGCAAACCTGTCAATGGATTTTCGGATATGTTATTCTCGCCGCTTTATGTCAACCATCTGGCAGGATTGCTGCTGGAAATGCTGCAAAAACGACTTTCGGGTGTATATCACGTTTTCGCGCCTGAAAGCCTGAGCAAGTATGACTTTGGCGTGCGTCTGGCGCAGGAATTCGGCTTGGACGCGAGCCTTATTCAACCGATTTCCGCACGCGACTCCGACCTGCCCACCCGCCGTTCGCTCAACCTGAGCATGAACACCAACAAGCTCCAGGCTGCCCTCGGCAAATCTCTGCCGGGCGTGTCCGAAGGCTTAAGCGCTCTGCACGCTGATTTTGATTCTGGCCTGCGTATGAAACTGCTTTCACTTACTTCCTGAGGAGAGAACACATGGAACTTAAAATTGGAAACACCCTGATTGGAGATCAACACCCCACCTGGTTCATAGCCGACATCGCCGCCAACCACGACGGCAGCCTTGAACGCGCCCTCCAGCTCATCCATCTCGCTGCCGAAGCCGGCGCGGATGCCGCCAAGTTCCAGAATTTCCGCGGACCTGAAATCGTTTCGGATTACGGCTTCAGCCACATGAACGCGCAGGTCTCTCACCAGGCAAAATGGAAAAAAACCGTCACCCAGGTGTACGACGATGCCTCTGTGCCTTTCGATTGGACGCCGATCCTGAAAGAGGAATGTGACAAAGTGGGCATCACCTACTTTTCAGCCCCCTACGACTTTGGTGCCATCGACATGCTCGACTCCTTCGTGCCCGCCTACAAAATCGGCTCTGGCGATATCACCTGGATCGAAGCCTGCCTGCGAATGGCGCGTAAGGGTAAGCCTGTCCTGCTCGCCACGGGTGCCTCCACCATTGGCGACGTGCAGCGGGCTGTCGATGCCATCCTGCCTGTAAATCCGCAGCTTGTTCTGATGCAGTGCAACACCAACTACACTGCCGCGGATGGCAACTTTGACAGCATCCATCTCAACGTGCTAAAAACCTACCGCCAAATGTGGCCCAACCTCATTCTGGGGCTCAGTGACCACACCCACGGGCACGCCACCGTTCTTGGAGCTGTGGCTTTAGGCGCGCGCGTCGTCGAGAAGCACTTCACGGACGACAACCACCGCGAAGGTCCCGACCATGCCTTTGCCATGAACCCAACCAGTTGGGCTGAGATGGTTCAAGCCACCCGCCAGTTGGAACGCGCGATGGGTTCCGCCAACAAAACCATCGCCGAAAACGAACATGACACAGTAATCGTCCAGCGCCGCTGTTTACGTGCCGCGCGGGACATCAAAGCCGGTGAGATAATGACCAGGGAAATGATTGATGTTTTACGCCCTGCCGCGCCTGGCGCGATTATGCCGTATGATATTAATCAGGTTGTGGGGCTTACAGCCCGCCAGGACATTTCCTCTGGGCAGGAACTGCGCTGGACACAGCTTGGATAGGACCTGATGCGCATTTTGTACTTTACTCGTGCCGATTCTGTGCACGATCAACGGTTTTTGGCAGCCTTGGCGGAAAGCGGGCATGAAGGTTTCGTGCTGCGCCTGCATCCAGGCAGCTTCCCCACGCCTGGCAGCGTCCAGGTGGTGGAATGGGGCGGAAGCCAAAGCCAGCTTTCCGAAAGCAACATCGAGCCGCTCACGCGGGAACTTGAACAAGTCCTGAAGGTGGTACAGCCGGATTTGGTGCATGCCGGTCCGCTGCAGGACCTTGCTTTTCTGGTTGCAAGAACCGGTTTCACACCGCTGTTGAGCATGAGCTGGGGTTTCGACCTTATGCACGACGTTCTCGTCAGCCCGGATGCTGCCGAAAAAGCCCGCTTTGCTCTCGGACACTCCGCCCGACTGATCACGGATGCCCACTGCTCCGCCGCCCAGGCTGTCCGCCTCGGATTCGACCCGGAGAAAATCTGTATTTTCCCCTGGGGAGTTGACCTTTCGCACTTTACGCCAGTTTCCGCCCGCATCCGCGGCACAATCTGGCGCGAACGCCAGGGTTGGGGCAATAAACGTGTTTTGCTCTGCCTGCGCAGCTGGGAACCCAACTATGGTGTGGATGTGCTGCTCAGGGCTTTCGTTGAAGCGTCCCAAAAAGACGACGACCTGCGCCTGATCCTGCTCGGAGATGGCAGCCAGCGCGACTCGCTGCTCTCCATCCTTGAACAAGGCCATGTAAATGACCGCGTCTTCATTGGCGGACGCGTGCCCAACCAGGACCTGATTACCTATTATGGTGCCTCGGACGTGTATCTCACGCCGAGCCATGTGGATGGTTCGTCTGTTTCTCTGATGGAAGCTATGGCTTGCGGTCTGCCCTCCATCGCCTCGGATATCCCTGCCAACGCCGAGTGGATTGCCGAAGGGCAAACCGGCTGGTTGTTCCCCGATGGGGACGACCACGCGTTGGCTCAACTGCTTTTACAAATCTCATCCTTCGACCTGCCCGCAGCTGGCACCCGCGCGCGTAAAACCGCCGAAAAACGTGCCGACTGGCAGCGAAACAAACAATTGCTGTTCCTTTGCTGGGAACAAGCCCTGACCTCAATTAAAGGAGGGTCTCAATGAAAAACCGAGTTTTGCTTATCCTCCTGGTCCTGGTGACAGTGACCATGGCATGCAGTTTGCCTTCGTTTGGTAAAAAATCGACCCCTGACAGCCCAACACCCACCCCCGAAACGGGTATGCAGCTCTATTACGGCACCGGCATGCAGATCATGCTCCCGCCTACTTATATTTCTGAAGATATCAACAGTGCTCTGCCAAGCATCATCGCCACGATTAAGGACTTTATCGGCGGCGAATCCAGCCCTCTGGCTGGACTGGTGGACAGCATTGAAGGCAACGTCGGCTGGTATGGATACGACAGTGCCAAAGCCGCAGTCTACCCAACCCGCCTGATCATCCTGCGCAACAAGGCTTTTTCAAAATTGCCGGTCAGCATGATCACCCTTGGCATTGAGAAGGTTCTCGGCAACGATTCCGCTCTGGTGGACAGCGACTCAATTTCGCTTGGTGGTCGGGATGTGACACGTTTAAGTTACGCCAAGGATTCAACCGCCTGGGCGGCTTATCTGTTCAAAGAAGCGGATTACCTCTGGATTACGCTTTATCTAACCACGCCAGCCAACCTCGCGGCTGAGATGAGCAATTACGAGCTTAGCGTTGGTTCTATCTCAATCGACGCTGTTCAGCCTTAATCCATCGGAGACCCGTGAGCGTAACGAAAACCGTCGCAATCATCCAAGCCCGCATGAGCTCCTCGCGCTTGCCTGGCAAGGTTCTGCGCCTGGTGGGCAGCCAACCTATGTTGGCTCGTGTGCTGGCTCGCGCCAGCCGCGCCAGCTTCATCGATGAAGTCATGGTGGCTACCACCATCGACCCGTCTGATGAGCCAATCGCCGAATTCTGCGAGAGGACGGGCGTCCCCTGCTTTAGAGGTGATCTCTATGACGTGCTCGACCGGTACTACCAGGCTGCCGGGCTAAGCGGCGCGGATGTGATCGTGCGGCTAACAGCCGATTGCCCGTTCATCGACCCTCAGGAGATTGACCGCACGATTGGTCATTTCCGTTTGACCTGCTCCGACTTCACTGCCAACCGTCTTCCTCCACCTTTCAGAAGGACCACCGCCATCGGCATGGACACGGAAGTAGTCTCCTTTGCCGCGCTTGAACGCGCCTGGCAGGAAGCCGTTGAACCATTCGAACGCGAGCATGTCATGCCTTACCTCTACGATCAACCCGGGCGTTTTAAAATCAGCCTTGCAGATTGGCAGGAAGACCTCAGCCATCTGCGTTTCACAGTCGATACCCCCGCCGACCTGGATGTTGCCAACCAGGTTTACGCCTCCTTTGATGACCGAGATGACTTCACCCTCCAGGACTTGCTGGCTGCCAACGCCCGCCATCCCGAATGGCAGGAGCAGGTGGCTGGCGTTAAGCATAAAGACCTGTTTGAGGTCGACCATCGCGCGGCAAAACTGGACAAGGGGCACACAACTGAAAGAAAAGAGCCCCCACATGACCGTTAACCCTTCCGTTCCCAGGCTCCGCTGTCCCCTTTGCGGCAAATCAGAAGCTCGTGTTATCTCCGAAATGGACTCGTTCGGCTTCAAGGTCAGATATTACCTCTGCAAAACTTGCGGGTTTGTCTATCAGAACCCCGGTGAAAGTGCCGCCGCGGACCCTGTTTTTTACCAGGAGACCTACCGCCAGCTTTACCAGGCAACCGAAGAACCCACCGCAAAGGACCTGCGCCAACAGCGCCTTCGGGCGGAATATCAACTGGAATTGTTGCAGAGCCACGGCGTCTGTCGGCTCGCTCGCGCGTTGGATATCGGCGCTTCGTCCGGCACACTGCTGCAAACCATCCACGAAGCCTATGGCGCCGAAACGGTCGGTGTCGAACCGGGCAACGCCTACCGCAAGCTGGCGGAAGCGAAGGGTTTCAAACTCTACCCCTCGCTTGAACTTCTGAAAGCCGGCGAGACCGACCGCTTCGACCTGGTCAGCATGATGCACGTGCTCGAACACCTCGAAGACCCGCTGGGCACCCTGCGGGAGATCCGGTTGGATCTGCTGGCAGATAACGGCTTTTTGCTGGTGGAAGTGCCCAACTTCTACGCCCACGACTCCTATGAGCTTGCCCACCTGAGCTGTTTCACCGAACACACCCTGGCTGAAATGCTCACCCAGGCTGGCTACAAAATTCTGCACACCCGCAAACACGGCGTTCCCCGGTCTGAAACGCTCGATCTCTACCTGGCTGTGCTTGCCATGCCGCAGAGAGAACCAGATGAGATCGCCCCGATCGTCCCCGAAAAGAACGTCGCTTTGAAACGCTCGCTCGGCATGCTCCGTCGGAACTTGTTGACTAAACTCAAGCCAGATAAAACCTGGCTGCCCCTGGAGGACCAAGCCTGATGCCCCCCGTTCTAACGCTATTCACGGCACCAAAGCCCTTCACCAACCCGCACATCGCCCTGATCCAGCGCAACGCCCTGCACAGTTGGCAGACGCTCGGCAAATCGGTTGAAGTCGTCCTGATCGGCTCGGATGAAGGCATCGCAGAAGCCGCCGCTGAGTTCAGCTTCAGGCATCTGCCGAATGTGCCGGTTAATGCGCTTGGCACTCCCCTCATCAGCGGAATTTTCGATCTCGCCCGCCAGGCAAACCAAAGCCCGCTACTGGCTTATGTAAACGCGGACATTATCCTCTTCCCCAACTTCCTGGAAGTGGCGCAAGAGGTTTCCGCAAAGCTGCCTAAGTTCCTGCTGGTGGGGCAGCGGTGGGACCTGGAGATCACAGAGCCCTTAAGCTTTGAGGGCGATTGGGTTGAACCCCTGCGAAAACGCGTCTGGCGCGATGGAAATCTTCACGTCCGGGCGGGAAGCGACTATTTTATCTTCCCACGCGCGTGTTTTAAGGACATCCCCGATTTCACAGTCGGTCGCGCGGGATGGGACAACTGGATGATTTTCAAAGCCAGGCAGGAAAACTGGCCAGTGGTGGATTGCACCTCCGACCTCGACATCATCCACCAAAACCACGATTATTCCCACCTGCCCAACGGTCAGCCTCACTACCGCCTGCCGGAAACCGGTGAAAACATCCGCCTGGCTGGCGGACGGCGGACAATTTTTGACCTGAACGATGCGTCCCACCGCCTGGTGAACGGCAAGATCGAAGCCATGCCTCGCGACTGGAAGGGCAAATTACGTGAATTCCAAAACCGCCCCATGCTCAAAAACCATAATTTCGCGTTAACCCAAGTGCTTTTTACCTTGTTTCAGCCAAAACGCGCCTGGGTTGAATTCTGGAAAAACCGGGAGATGCTGAAAGTCATGCAGTCATCCCAAGAATCGGCATCAAAGTAGAGGATAAAATATGCGAGTTGGGCAAAATCCTGCTAAAAGTCTAAAAGAAGTGGCAAAACCGAAGCGAATCACCGTTGCCGTGTTGAACTATATCCCCTTTCTGAGCGGTTTCTTCGCGGAAACTTTCGACGTGCTAAAACTCTGCCTTGGCAGCATCTGGGAAAACACCGACCTGCCATATGATCTGCTGGTTTTCGACAATGCCTCCTGTCCGGAGGTGCGTGAATACCTGGTCCAAAAACAACAGGAAGGCAAAATCCAGTTTTTGATCCTCTCAGACACCAACCTGGGCAAGGGCGGCGCCTGGAACATCATGCTGGCTGCCGCTCCGGGAGAGGTGATTGCCTACACGGATAATGACTGTTACTTCTTCCCGGGTTGGCTTTCCAACTCGATGGAAGTGCTCGAAACCTACCCCAACGTGGGTATGCTCACCTCCCGACCGATAGCCAACGACAACGCCGACAACTCCAGCACCATCACCTGGGCGCAAGCCGAACCCGAAGCTGAAATCCGCTTCGGCAGGCACTTGCAATGGGAAGATTTCCGTTCGTTTGTGTCCAGCCTCGGGGTAACCGATGAGGAAGCCACCCAGCGTTATGCCGTGCTTGAAGACGCGGTCCTTACCTACAAAGGCGTGCCTGCCTACCTGGGAGCCATCCACTACCAGTTCCTGGCGTACAAACATGTTTTACAGCAATTCCTGCCTTTTGATATGGACCGCCCGATGGGGCAGGTGCAGCGCCTGGACGGTAAGGTCAACGATGCCGGCTACCTGCGGCTGATGACTGCCGCCCCGTACATGCAGAACATGAGCAACCAGGTGCCAGATTGGGTCAAACAACAATCCGGAATAGCTGCCGCTAAAACCTCTGAGAAAAAGAGCGTTTTCAAGCTAAAGAATCTGCGCGTCATCAAGTGGCCATTAATGCGGCTTTACGACTGGATCTTCAAAATTTACTGGCGGGAAGAGTAACCGCCCAACGGGTATTGGAGAAATAGATGAAGTACTTATTTGCAGGCTTGGGTTCCATCGGCAGGCGCCACCTGCGCAATTTGCGCGCGCTTGGTCAGAAGGACATCATCCTTTACCGCACAAATCAAGCAACCCTCCCGGACGAGGAACTTAGCGGGCTGCCCGTTTTCACGGAGCTGCGCCTTGCACTGGCTGAAAAACCGGACGGCGTCATCGTCTCAAACCCAACCGCCCTGCACCTCGAGGTGGCGCTTGCTGCCGCGGAGGCTGGCGCGGCTCTTCTGATCGAAAAGCCGGTTTCCAACAGCCTTGCTGGGTTGGACCAGCTCCAATCAACCCTCGCTCAAAGCGGTAAGCCCGCCATGGTTGGCTTTCATTTCCGGTTTCACCCGGTGCTGAACCAGGTGAAAACACTGCTGAAAAGCGGTCAGCTCGGCAAGCCCCTTTCCGCTCGAGCCCACTGGGGGGAATATCTGCCCGGATGGCACCCCTGGGAGGACTACCGCCAATCCTACGCTGCCCGCGCAGACCTTGGCGGAGGCGTCGTGAACACGCTCTCCCATCCGCTGGATTATCTGCGTTGGCTGCTTGGCGAGGTCGAAGCTGTCAGCGCCTGGGTGGGCAACCTCAGCAATCTCGAGCTGGACGTGGAAGACCATGCCGAAATCCTGCTGCGCTTTGCAGCCGGAGAAGTCGCCAGCCTGCACCTGGATTACTACCAGCGACCGCCTTCCCACACGCTCGAAATTACCTGCGAGGAAGGCAGAATCTGCTGGGATAATGCCACTGGCGAAGCCCAGATATTCCACTCTCAGAACGGCACGCCCAGTCTGCTGGTGCCGCCTGAGGGGTTTGATCGCAATCAGATGTTCCTGGACGAAATGGCGGCGTTTGTGCGTCTCTGTCAGGGCGATTTGCTGCCTTACTGCACGCTCGCCGACGGCATCCAGGCTCAGAAGCTTGTTTTAGCGGTCAAACAATCCGCGGAGCAAGAAGGCACGGCGGTCAGGCTTGCCTGATGGTAGAATTCAGACGTTATCAACACGAGGCAACAATGAGTAATATCCTTGAAAAATTTGATCTCCACGGCAAAACCGCCGTTGTCACCGGTGGGTCTGGCCTTTTAGGCCGCCAATTTTCGCTGGCTCTTGCCCAGGCAGGCGCTAACATCCTGGTGGCAGATCTGGCGCAGCAAGCTGCCGAAGCTTACGCGCTAAACCTGCGCGAGCAAGGCTTGCGCGCGGAAGGCTTTGGCGTGGATGTTACCGACCCCGCTTCCACCCAGGCGATGGCGCGGGCTGCCCAGGAGATCTTTGGCGGTCTGGACATTTTAGTCAACAGCGCCGCGCTGGACCCAAAATTTGACCCCGCCAACGCCGGCTCGCAAGGCGCGAATGCCTTTGAAAGCTACTCGCTGGATTCCTGGCGACAGGCGCTGGATGTCAACCTGACCGGCATGTTCCTTGCCTCCCAGGCTGCCGTGCAGCCAATGCTCGAAGCAGGCAAGGGCGTGATCATCAACATTTGTTCCACCTATGGTCTGGCGGGTCCGGATCAGCGCCTCTACGAACGCCCGGACGGCACACGATCCTTCAAACCGGCTTATTACTCCGTAACCAAAGCTGGCGTGCTTGGTTTCACCCGCTACCTGGCAGCCTATTACGCCGGCAGGAACATTCGCGTCAACGCCCTGACGCCCGGCGGGGTTTTCAATGGGCACGACGAAATCTTCACAGCCCAATATTCCGCCCGAACCATCCTGGGACGCATGGCAAACATCGACGAGATGAGCGGCGCCATGCTCTTCCTCTGTTCGGATGCCAGCAGCTACATGACCGGTAGCAACCTGGTGGTCGATGGAGGTTGGACGGCATGGTAGACCGACCCGAGGTGTTGGCGCTAATTCCAGCAAGGGGCGGCTCAAAGGGCATTCCCCGCAAGAATATCCGCGATTTCGCCGGAGCCCCGCTTATCGCATATAGCATCTCCGCTGGATTGCAGTCGCGGCATGTGACCCGCGTTATCGTCTCAACCGACGATCAAGAGATCGCCGCGGTTGCGCGTGAGTGGGGTGCCGAAACTCCC
>JAYFQB010000024.1:0-9006 GCA_034927385.1 Anaerolineaceae bacterium
ACAAATTAGAGCGGGAAATTCAAGAAAAATCCAACGACCTACTGTCTGCCCAGCAAGAGATCGATCTGCGTAATGGCTACATTCAATTGCTCAGCCCCCTTTCAGTCCTGGATATTCCTCTCGACCGGATCCGAAACAGGAGATACATCTACTCAGTGCTTGGCACGATGCCAATTAACAAAATTGACCGCTTCAAAACCAGCATGACGAACATCCCATTCGTGCTACTGGAACTCAAGAAAGAGGGCGATCAAGCTACTGTGCTGCTGATAGGATCACGCCAAAACAAAGAATACCTCCATAGGGCAGCCCGTAGCGCTTACTTGATTGGTGTTGATCTGCCGGATAGTTATCGAGGAACACCTACGGAGATCATCGCCACCCTGAACAAAGAAAACGAAGCGCTTCAGTCCCAAACAGAAAGCAATTCCCGTGAGATTGAAAAGATCCGGGATAGCCGTTCACGTCGCCTGCAAGAACTATATTGGCGGGTACGCTATAGCCGAATGATGTCTGAATCATTGATGAGATACGGAAAGTTGAAACATGGTTACCTGGTTGCTGGATGGCTGCCGAGCGACAAACTTGAGAAATTATCCGGTGATCTTCAGGCTATTTCTTCTGCGATCATCATTGATGTCAAAGAGAGCGGCAAGGACTCGGAAACTAAGAATGCTCCTATCCTGATCGAAAAGAAAGGTTTTGGGCAGGGTTTTCAGAAGTTGGTTACGACTTACGGAATGCCTTCATATAACGAGCTCAACCCAACCATGCTGTTGATGTTGACATTTCCCTTGATCTTCGGAGCCATGTTCGGAGATGTTGGACACGGATTGGTACTGACGATCGCGGGATTGGTCCTGATGCTTAAAAAAGTCAAGAAACTGGAACGCCTGGCGAGCTTGGGGTCAGTGGTTTTGCTTTGTGGTATCTCTGCGATCGTGTTCGGCTTCTTGTTTGGAAGCGTATTTGGCATGGAGGATGTGCTGCCGGCGGTTTGGATGCATCCGATGCACAACATCATGAATCTGCTCTTGATCACGGCAGGATTTGGCGCGATCTTGCTCTCAATGGCAAATATTATTGCTCTGGTCAACGATTTTCATCAGCGCCACTGGATACATTTCTTTTTCAATAGTAAAGGACTGTCCGGCTTATTGCTTTACTGGGGGCTGTTAGGGTTGGTTATCGGTTTGTTAGTCAAGGGTTTTCCGGTGAATAAATCAGTCTTCATCGTGATCGTGATCGCAAGTATCGTGATGATATTCCTCTCTGGTTTTCTTGAGCGCTATTTCGAGAAGAAGAAGCCTTACTTTGAAGGAGGTTTCCTACTGTACTTCATCCAGTCTTTCTTCGAACTCTTTGAAACCCTGATCGGTTACCTGAGCAATTCTCTTTCTTATGTTCGCATTGGCGCCTTTGCGGTCGCGCATGCCGGTTTAACTTCGGTGTTCTTTATCCTGGCGAATATTGTTGACCCAGGAAAAGGAATCGGTTATTGGCTGATCGTTGCCTTTGGTAATATCTTTGTGATCGGTTTCGAGGGGATGATCGTCAGCATCCAAACGTTGCGATTGGAATATTACGAATTTTTCAGCAAGTTTTTCACAGGCGGAGGGCGCAGGTATAAACCTTTCCGGCTGGCTAAATCGAATTCAGAAGGAGCAAAATAACATGCCTGTTACAACTTACGCAATCATACTTCTCATCGGGCTCGTACCATTGATCCCCGCTTTGATCTACTTCCGATACCGCCACAATACTCAACCGGTAAAAGCGACCAAGAAAATGCTCGTCGGACTTGGTGGACTTAACATCATGATTGGTTTGATGGCATTCTCATTGGGACTGATCTGGCTGTTGACGCCGACCAGTGTACATGCAGCGAGTTTCATCCAAGCATCTGCTGCCGATCCGTACGCTTCTCTTGCCGCTGCCATTTCGACCGGTGTTGCTGCTATCGCTTCTGGTATTGCAGTTTCAAATACCGGTGCTGCTGCTTTAGGGACCATCACTGAGAAACCGGAACTGTTCGGTCAGGCTCTGATCTTTGTGGGCTTGGCTGAAGGTATAGCCATCTATGGGCTGTTGATTTCCTTCCTGATCCTCAATAGATAAGGCAATTATGAAAGTTTGGGTCATCGGACATGTTGACGCTGTCCTGGGATTTGCCCTGGTTGGCGTTCACGGTCAAGCCGTAGATTCTGTGCAGAGCATGAATCAAGCACTCGATGCCGCGCTTGCCAATCCCGATTTGGGGTTAGTACTGGTGACAGAAGATTGCTCCAATTTGGCATCCGAACGAATGTCCAGGTTGAAAAGCAGAATTGAATCGCCTCTCTTCTTGGAAATTCCCTCACCAAAAGGCACAAGCGGCAAGGGAACTTCTTTCATTGGGTTAGCTGAGCAAGCGATCGGAATCCGAAAATGACTCTTGGTAGAACGGATTAATGACTATGTTGAAATCGATAGATGAAAGAATTGTCGAAATAACACGTTCAGTTTTAGATGCCGCACAGGCTGATGCTGAAAAAATCCAGGGGGAAGCCAAACATAAAGAAGCTGAAATTCTGAAACGCGGTGACTTGCAGGCAAAGCAAGTCTATGCCGAGATTCTCGAAAAAGCCAGAAGAGAAGCAGAACTGCGCAAGGAAGAGAAAATCTCTGAAATCACTGTCAGAGCCAGGGTGGAAGCGTATGAACACCGGGAACAGCTTTTAGAAACTGTTTTTTCAAAAGTACAGGATCATTTACCGAATGTTCCAAATGAACCCAACTACCCTGAAGCGTTGATGGGGTTGGTCCAAGAAGCCATTGGTCAATTACAGTCCAAAAACGTGGTGCTGCATTTTGACGTCAAGTCCCGGGAACTTATCCCAGAGGAAACTTTGAAAAAACTCGGCTCCGAGCTTGTTACACAGATCGAGATCGGGGAGAACCTAACTGAAGGGACCGGGGTCGTAGCCACAGATACCAAAGGACACCGTACATTCGAGAACACACTCCAAAGGCGACTGGAGCGGCAGATGGAAAGACTTAGGAGCGAGGTTTTTGAGATCTTGATAGGAGAAAACGCATGACAGATGCCGCGGCTGTTATCACTTGGATCAATGGACCTGTCATTCGAGCACGCGGGTCAAGCCAGATTGCCATGGGAGATATGGTAGGTGTAAGCGATCAAAACTTGATCGGTGAAGTGATCGGACTGCATGATAATGAAATGACGATCCAGGTCTTCGAGGAGACCAGTGGATTGACGCCTGGTATGCCGGTTTTTGGGACTGGCTTACCTCTTTCTGTTGAATTAGCACCCGGTTTGATTGGCAGTATTTTTGACGGCATTCAACGCCCACTTCCAGTGATTGAACAAATTACTGGTTCATTTATTGGGCGTGGTTTTGGTGTAACTCCTCTGGACCGGAAAACACTCTGGTCATTTACTCCCCAGATGGAAATTGGAAAAAAGGTTACCGAAGGGGTTGTGATTGGGACTGTGCCAGAAACGGGTATGATCACGCATAAGATTATGATTCCGCGCGGTATCACAGGCACATTAACCTGGGTTGCACCTGCAGGAGAATGTACTATCGACGAGGTAATTGCCCGGGTTGAAACTGAACAGGGTGAAGAGCCGATCACCATGTTAAGGCGTTGCCCGGTGCGGATAGCGCGTTCCTTCAAAAATCGCAAAGAGAAGAACGAACCTTTACTAACAGGTCAACGCGTTTTAGACACCTTCTTCCCACTTGTCAAAGGCGGCTCTGCAATTATCCCAGGTGGCTTTGGAACCGGAAAAACAATCACACAACACCAGATTGCCAAATGGTCTGACGCCGATGTGGTCGTTTATATTGGTTGTGGCGAACGCGGCAATGAGATGACCGAAGTTTTTCAGGAGTTTCCAAGCCTGATTGACCCACGTTCGAAGCGACCTTTGATGGAACGCACCATCCTGATTGCAAACACCTCCAATATGCAAGTGGCAGCAAGAGACGCGAGCGTTTATACCGGCATCACCATCGCGGAGTATTACCGCGATATGGGATACCATGTCGCCTTGATGGCGGATTCTACCTCGCGTTGGGCAGAAGCCATGCGAGAAATTTCAGGCAGGCTTGAAGAGATGCCTGCCCAGGAAGGCTATCCCGCTTATCTCTCCTCTCGCCTGGCAGAGTTCTACGAACGGGCTGGATTGGTGGAAACATTTAATGGAGAAACAGGGTCTGTCAGCATCATTGGTGCGGTTTCACCTCCCGGTGGAGATTTTTCGGAACCTGTGACCCAACAGACGCGTCAATATACCCGCGTTTTTTGGGGATTGGATAAAAGCCTGGCTTCAGCGCGTCATTTTCCATCGGTCAATTGGTTAACTTCTTATAGTGAGTACTTGGATAATGTAACCGAATGGTGGCATACACAAACTCAAATGCCCTGGCGTGAACTTAGGGCAAAAGCTATGCAGATCCTTAATGAAGAAGGTCACCTCGATCAGATCGTGAAACTGGTCGGTCCTGACGCGTTACCCGATGAACAACGTGTCACCCTGGAAACTGCCCGCCTGCTGCGAGAGGCCTTTTTGCAGCAGAACGCGATGGATGAGATCGACACTTATTCCACGCCAATAAAACAGATAAAAATGCTGGATTTGATCCTCCACTTCCAGGCGCGAGCAGAGGCGGTTGTTTTACAAGGTGCGATTATTAGTGCGATTCAACAATTGCCCATTATCAATTCCCTTATCCGCATGAAAAGTACCGTACCCAATGAAGAACTTGAACGGTTGGACGAAATGCGTAAATCTTTGGATGACCAATTTGATCAATTGGAGTCAGTTTATCGATGAAAACGACTGAACGTAGCGCAGGTTTGTTAATCTCTGGTATCACAAGCGTGGAAGGACCTATCATCCGTGTTGAGGATACTGGTGTCGTCGCATATGATGAATTTGTTGAGATCATCGATCCCAACAATCAGACCCGGGTGGGCAGAGTGCTGGAAGTTGGCGACAATGTTGCCGTGATTGAAGTCTTTTCGGGTACAACTGGATTGACCACTGAAGGTACACGCGTAAGGTTCAGCGGAAGATCACTGCAAGTGCCTGTAAGCCGTGAAATGCTTGGGCGCATCTTCAATGGAATGGGAAAGCCCATTGACCACGGTCCTTTGCCGCTGGCGCATCATTTTGCGGATATCAACGGGCAGCCAATAAATCCAACAGCGAGGCTTTATCCCCGCGACTATATTCAGACCGGTATTTCCACCATAGACGCGATGAACACTTTGGTCATGGGTCAGAAGGTGCCAATCTTTTCTGGCAGCGGCATTCCACACGACCTGCTGGCCAGCCAAATTGTGCGCCAGGCGCGCATCGGCAGCCAGGCTGGGGTTTATGACGAACGTAATGAAAACTTTGCGATTGTCTTTGCTGGAATGGGCATCAAGCATGATGTAGCAGAAGCCTTTCGAAAAGCTTTTACCGAAAGTGGTGCACTTAACCGCGTGGCAATGTTCCTGAACCTGGCAGATGACCCGGTTGTGGAGCGACTTGTTACGCCAAAAATCGCCCTAACGCTGGCAGAGTACCTGGCATTTAAGTGCGACCAGCATGTGTTAGTGGTGATGACAGATATAACCAATTACTGCGAAGCCCTCAGGCAAATCTCCAATAAGCGCGGTGAAGTGCCCAGCAGAAAAGGCTATCCAGGATATATGTACAGCGACCTGGCAAACCTGTATGAACGTACCGGCAGGATGAAAGGAAGCAAAGGCTCAATCACCCAGCTTCCAATCCTGACCATGCCCAATGACGACATCACGCACCCTATCCCCGATATCACTGGATATATCACTGAGGGGCAGATTGTGCTGTCACGCAGTCTGACTGCCCAGGATATTTATCCGCCTGTCAGCGTACTTCCCTCACTCAGTCGGTTGATGAAAGATGGTATTGGAGAAGGAAAAACACGCGCTGATCACCCCGCGCTGACATCACAGCTCTACGCTGCCTACGCGCATGTTCAGGATGTTCGATCGTTGGCATCCGTTATCGGTGAGGAAGAGCTGTCATCAATTGACCAGAAATACTTTGAGTTTGGCAAAGCATTCGAAGAACAATTTGTCAACCAATCAGTCACAGACAACCGCTCCATCGAAGAAACACTCACAATTGCCTGGAGAATTCTATCCATTCTTCCAAAGACAGAATTGACCCGCATCAAAGAAAGCGATATTGAAAGATATTATGGCGCCGCTTAATATCGCCCCAACACGCAGTAATCTGCTCCAAATGCGCACAAAGCTGTCTTTTGCCAGGGAGGGTTACAGTATCCTGGACAAAAAGCGCGAAGTGCTAACCGGGGAATTACTCCGAATTGCGGGGGAAGCTGAAACTTTACACCAGCAAGCGCAAAGTTTACTTGAGACTGCATATGGCGCGCTGAAACTGGCACGTTTATCAATGGGCCAGGAAAGGATTGAGTGGGCGGCGATGGCAGTGACCCACTCAGTCGAAATAAACATTCTAGAGCGCGGCATGATGGGAGTGCCTATTCCGAAAGTGATTGCATACGGCGAGCCCCCTGCCATCTCATACAGTCTCGGCGATACCTCTGTTGCTCTTGACGAATCGAATAAGGCCTTTGAGAAAGTGCTTCAGATCATCCCCCGGCTGTCTGAATTATCCGTTTCGGTGTGGCGACTCACGCGCGAATTGATCAAAACACAAAGGCGAGTACATGCTTTGGAAAAAGTGTTTATTCCCCAGTACGAGGAAACTATCCTCTTCATCGAGAACACGCTTGAAGAGCAAGACAGGGAAGAAATTTTCACCCTCAAGTGGCTTAAGAGCCATCAATCCAAGTAGGCCTGAGACTCAATCCATGAAAAAAGTTGGACACCACCCATTTGATGGTGATTGCTTATGTCGACCAGATGAGGGGTAAAGTAATCGGGGAGAATTAATGCCCAAGATTCTCATCCTGATTCTGACAGATTGGTTCTCCCTGGCACACTCATCACGAAAAGTGTAGATCGACATTTTTCAGCCAGACCCAACGGCTAAACTCCTTCAGCAAACATTATCTTTTCCTATGTTGCCGCAACCTGTTAATCCCAAGTTTTTTTACACGACAGTATTTTCCTGAAACATCCCACGATATACTCACACTTTTTTATAGTTTTTTCGCTAAATGGTATACTTGACAAAAGCGGGTTGAACCGTTTAATATGCTATTAATTGCACTTTGTTAACTGACAAAGGAAGGAATTTTAAACATGGCACAAAAAAAACCTCAGAGCTTGCTCTCTTCTTATCGGAAGAAGTCGCGCAGGAACAGCAGCAAAGCACTATTGCTGGTTCTGGTCGCGATCCTGATTATCGCCGGATTGGTGATCCTGGCTTTATGGGCTACCGGCAATCTTGGTGAAGGCGGACTGCATCTTTTTGCAACCGATACCCCGACCCCAACCATGACCCTGACCCCCACCCCAGTCACCCCGACCAACACAGCAACAGTGACGCCGACCATTACCGAAACGCCGACTCCATCGCTGACCCCAACGCTGGATGGACCGTTCGACTATGTGGTACAGGAAGACGATTACTACTGCGCAACCATCGCCGAGAAGTTTGACGCGGACCTGGAAGTGTTGTTGATGATTAACAACTTCACCAGTGGCACCTGCTATATTAAAGCCGGCGACATCATCAAAGTGCCAGCTCCCTGGCAGAGGATGCCTACTTCCACCTCAGTGCCAACCGAAATTCGCCCGGGCACGCTCGTTGATTATCTCGTTGAAGCCGGCGCCACCCTCGATTCGGTTGCGGTTTTCTTCCGCTCCACTCCGGACCGGATTATCTCCGAAACCAACCGCTATCGTACCGCCAATGGCATTACCCCGCTTTTGAGCACCACGACACCGCTCTATATCGGCGAGCTGCTAAAGGTGCCGGTGAACATTGCCACGCCCATCCCTTCGGCGACGCCTACACGCACAATGACGCCGTCCCCCACTCCGTAAATTTTGACGCACAAAAAAACTCCCACAGGAATGTGGGAGTTTTTTTATTTCGGTCTGCTTTCGCTTTTTTTTAGCCACTGCAATCTAAAAATCTCTTCGCGATCCTGTTCTTCGAGAGTTTCTTCGATGAGCCGGATCGTTTCATCGCAATCGTGAATAGTAATTTTCGAAAGCGCGTTTACAATCCGTCATCCGAGTCGCAGGACTCAAGATCCGGATATTTACCGGTGGCTTTAATCGTCGCGAATTCATCTTCCAGGAAGAAGTTCATAAGGAATCGCAGCAGGATGATGATGATGAGGAACATCAGGTCCGATGACGATGGCGAAATTGCCAGGCGTAAAATATCGGAGGCAACCGCGAATTCCAAAGCCAGGCTGAGCCGATGTCCCAGGCGAAGTCTTAACCGCTCTGAGGAACGGAGCTTCTTTGAGTAGGTCTTGTCAACCAATCCCCTAAAGAAGTTGGAGATAACTTGCACGGCAGAAACAGACACAATCAAGGTAGCTGCCACTTCACAAACCAGAATTGCATAACCCACAAATTTTTCAAGCAAATGCTCGTGCGGGATATTAATGGAGGACTCTGTTGTCGGGTTGGTGCGAATCAGGAAAAGTAAAAGGATTATGGCAACAATTAATATAATAGGCGGCAGCCAGTGACCAAGACTTGTGTGGGGGTTGTTCTCTTTTGTTTTTTGAATCGTATTTGTTTCATCCATGGCAGTTTTTCTCTTTGTCAATTTTTTAGGGTTACCAATTTATTGTTGTCGATCGCCGACTGGAACAAGGCGTCGATTACAACCATATTGTTTACAGCGTCAGAAAGCGGGAATCGAGGCAAGTCCTTGCTGATTGCCGTGTTGTAGAAATGTTCCAACATGCGTTTGTAGTCGTTTTCAGCCTTAAAGGTGATGCGGCGGCTGTCTTTTCCGGCGGCATTGAGCACGGCGTTGGTACTTTCGCCGTTGGGGTTAAAGGGGTCTTC
>JAYFQB010000202.1:0-13184 GCA_034927385.1 Anaerolineaceae bacterium
TCGTGCTCTTCCACATGCTTCAAGTCCAATGCTGCTGTGGTTGGAGACTCTGCTATTCCTTCCATAAATCCGCCTCTTCCTGGTCTTTACATTATTCAAAAAGGATGCACTCACGAGAAGTGCATCCTTTTGCTTGTTACATCTTATTCAGCGTAACTGTCTTCAGCAATCTTGATGTTGGCAAGGGTGATGCCAACGTAAGGAACACGAACTGACTTGTTCTGATCAAAGGTCCATGTGGTTCCAGCCAGAGGGTCGTTACCCAAAGCAACATTCAGTGCTAACTGGAAGGTGGCGAGACCCTGATTGGCAGCGTCGTTGAGGACAGAACCAACCAACTCACCGTTCTTGATTGCGGCGAGGGCATCTGGGATGGCGTCCACACCAACAACGGGCATGAATTTGCCGCCAGTACCAAAGAAGCCGTTGGCTTTCAGGGAGGCGATTGCACCCAGAGCCATGGCGTCGTTATTGGCGATAACATATTCAATTGCATCGCCGTGCTTTGCGTACCAGTTGTCCATCAGATCCTTGGCTTTGGCAGAATCCCACATACCGGTTTGGAGTTCGAGTTCTTCGGTCTGGATTCCAGCTTCGTTGACGGTCTGGATTGCATAGGTGGTGCGAGCTTCGGCGTCAGGATGTCCGGGTTCGCCCTTCAGGAGAACGTATTGGATGATTCCATCACCGTTTTTGTCCCAGGCAGGATTGGCATTCCAGGAATCGACGATGATTTGACCTTCCATCACACCGGATTCGGCAGAGGTGGTGCCAACATACCATGCTTTATCATAGGAATTCAGGTCGGCTACACTTGGTTCTTTGTTGAAGAACACCACGGGCAGACCGGCAGCCTGAGCCTTGGCGATGATTGCGGAGGCAGCCTGGGGATCCACCAAGTTGATTGCCAGAGCTTTGACGACCTTGGAAATCATTGTGTCAACATGATCGTTCTGCTTTGCCTGATCATTCTGAGAGTCGTTCATGCTCAAAACGGCTTTGCCTTCTGCATTACGCTCAATGTTACGGCGAACAAAGGACATAAAGTTGTCATCATACTTGTAGATGGTGACACCAATTTGGGGTAAATCTGCGGCAGGTTGTGAACCGTCGGCAGTGGGCTGGGTGGTGGTTTGGCAGGCGGTTAGCGCCAGCATGCCAATCATCAAAAAACTAACGAAAACAAGCAATTTACTTCTCATTTTTCTCCTCATTCTAAGTTTTTTAAGATTGTATTTTTCCTAATAATCTGACAACACAACAATTTTTTTACTGATGTCCTCCTCTGACTTATCAAGTCATATTGCCTTTACCCCAAAAAAGGCAACCACATGCTGTCTGTCGAAGTTGGATATGTTATGACCGGGAGAGAAGGGCAGACACTCAATCACGGTTAACCAGCAGAGAACATGATCTTCTCTGCGATTGAAGAGTGTCGTTTACAGAACTACACTCCCATATTATGACAACATCCAAACGACTATTGTCATGCAATGATTAGGCAGTATTATACCCAATTGTGTCATTTTGGGGAATGTCAACTCCCCCACTCTATCTGAAGAATTGTATAATCACCATATAGGTAAATTTCTTACCTGGCATCCTGTAAACTACATCATTTTGCACTGGGAGGAGTCATGATCGATTATCCACATAGACGGTTAAATGTTCTCACCAATGAATGGGTTTTAGTTTCCCCCCATCGAACCAAACGACCATGGCAAGGGCAAGTCGAAAAGATACCCAGCGAAAAGCTGCCAGAGTATGAACCCTCATGCTATCTCTGCCCTGGCAACGAAAGGTTCGGCGGGCATCGCAATCCCACTTATGAATCCACATTTGTGTTCGAGAATGACTTCGCGGCTCTAATCCCAGTGGAACAGCCCCAACAAAAAGAGGACACCCCCTTTTTTCAGTCGAGACCAGAATTTGGCAAGTGCCTGGTTGTGTGTTTCTCTCCCCGGCATGATCTGACTATCCCTGAAATGGACCTGGATATGATCACCAAAGTCATTCAGACCTGGGCAAATGCAAGCGCCGACCTTACAGCTATTCCGCAGATCAAGTATGTGCAGGTTTTCGAGAACAAAGGGGCTGTGATGGGCTGCTCTAACCCCCATCCCCACAGCCAAATTTGGTCTCAGTCTGAGTTACCAAATGAGGTCGCCAAAGAATTAAGATCACAACAAGAGTTTTTTTCCAAGAATAGTCGCCCCCTCTTGCTCGATTACCTTGAGGAAGAACGTAAAACGAAAGCTCGTATCTTGTTTAGTAACGACTCGTTTACGGCACTCGTTCCCTTCTGGGCAGTCTGGCCCTTCGAAACGCTGGTAACGGCACACAGGGCAGTTCCAAGCCTGGCGGCAATGGATGCCAAAGAAACAAGGGATCTGGCTGAGATCTACCAAAAACTGACCATCTGCTACGATAATTTGTTTGAGATATCGTTCCCCTATTCGATGGGCTTTCACCAGGCGCCAAACGATGGGACTCCTCACCCCGAATGGGTTTTGCACGCGCATTTCTACCCGCCTCTACTGCGTTCAGCAACCATTCAGAAGTTTATGGTCGGCTATGAACTGCTCGGGATGCCTCAACGCGATGTGACCGCCGAGTCCGCAGCGGAACGCCTGCGCAGTTTGCCCGCCATTCATTACAAAAAGAGGAACTAATCATGAACGTCCGCGAATCAGTAATCCAACATTTTAAAACGCAATTCGGCAGATTGCCAGATTATGTCGTCAGAGCCCCAGGCAGGGTAAACCTTTTGGGCGAGCATGTCGATTATAACGATGGGTTTGTGCTTCCGATTGCGATCGACCGTGCCACATGGCTGGCTTTCTCAGCCAATGGCACAAATCTCAGCCGCCTGATAGCCAAAGACCTCAATCAGACCTGCGCCTTCACCACCGACTCTGTGGTGAACAAATCAGATAGCGAAGGAAAGCCCCTGCCCGGTTGGGCGTTGTATCCTGGAGGGGTCTGTTGGGCGGCAGGGGAAGCTGGGCTGGCATGCCCAGGCATCGACGCCTGCTACTCTTCCAACATCCCACGCGGTTCAGGGCTGAGCTCCTCTGCTTCGGTAGAAATGGCGTTTGTTCTGGCATGGCAAACCTTGGCGGGTTGGGGATTAAGCTCAATGGAACGCGCGCTGCTCGGTCAGAAAGCCGAAAACGACTTTGTCGGTGTCCAATCAGGCATCATGGATCAATTTGCCAGTGCCTGCGGAGAGGAAGACTCCATCCTCGTGTTGGATTGTCGCAGTCTCGATTGGCGCACAATTCCCATCCCTGCCAATTATGCTTACATTGTCGCTGACACAATGAAATCCAGGCATCTTAGCTCGGGAGAATACAACAAGCGGCGGGCGGATTGTGAGGAAGCGGTTCGTCTGCTTTCTGCTTACATTCCAGGCATAAAATCTTTGCGGGATGTTGATGTGGAAACATTCAACAACCTGGCATGCAACCTACCTGAGCGAGTTGAGAAGCGTGCCCGGCATATTGTGGACGAAATTCAGCGAACAATTGAAGCGATCCCATTGCTTGAGGCTGGGGACTTGCCCGCGTTTGGCAAGCTGCTGAACCAGGGGCATATCAGTTTACGGGATCTGTTCGAGGTCTCGATTCCCGAATTAGATATTATGGTGCACCTCGCCCAACATATCCCCGGCTGCCTTGGTGCACGGCTGACCGGAGCAGGTTTTGGAGGATGCACGATAAATATCGTTAAAGAAGAGTTCGCCCCAAGTTTTGTAGCTTCTCTGACCGAAAGCTACCAGACAGTCACCAATATTAAGCCTGAAATTTACATATGCCATGCCGCTGCCGGAGCTGGTTTAGATTAATACTTACAGAAGCCCCTTCTCAAGGTATGCACACAAGGTTTGCACTTTGTAATTGAAAAATGGGGCGCCATCGGCTATAATCATGTTATGCAGGAGTTAGCCTGATAAAAATGATCACATGCAAGGTTGTGTCACGAATAAAAGCACACGCCATCGATTAACGGCGCGTGCTTTTCTTTTAAAAATTGACTGAAACGGAGTAGCAATAATGATGGATAGCGGTTTAATCGGTAAAATCGAAAAGGCAAAACGTTACGCTGAAGAAAAAGATCGCATCAGTATCACTAAATTTGAAGCCAAATTCCGTGGGGAAAATAACGATCACTTCATCTCTTATGAAGACGGTAAATGGAGCTGTACCTGTAACTATTTCCAGGGGCATGGTGTTTGCGCCCATACGATGGGAATGGAATTGATTCTTGAGGGGATGGTTGAGCCATCCCGTCAGTTAGCCTGATTTTCCTCACGTGAGGATAAAGAGCCTTCGGGCTCTTTTTTTGAACTCTACTCAAACCGGAAAAGAAAGCACCATGAACGTACACTTTGAAACCAAAAAAGCTTTCAGTATAGCCGGTCTGACAGCCCCAAACTCCCAAAGCGGTGACTTTTCGGGGCTCTGGAATAAATTGTTCGCGCAAGTCCCTCATGAGATACTAACCTCTCTGGGAAGCGGCGAATCCTTTGGCACTTGCTATAACTACCATACGATTCCGAACAACTTCAACTATATGGCTGGCTACAGCGCCCTCTTACCGGAAAAGGCTCGCGAAATGGGGCTGGAAGTGCTGGATATTCCCGAAGCGGAATATGCCATCATCAAGCTGACCGGTCCCATCCCCGCAAGCATTCACCGCGGCTGGGAGTTCGTTTTCGATGAGTTTTTCCCGGCGCATGGTCTGCGCCATGCCGGCACGCCGGACCACGAGTACTATTTGCCTGGCGATATGCAATCATCCGATTACAAGATGGAGCTGTGGGTGCCCATCACGCGGGAATGACAACTGTTCGTTCCTCCGCCATTCGCTCGTAGCCTGGAAGGGTTTTTGGGGTTTATTAACAGACAAAACAGATTGGAGTTATTATGGACGTTGTTAATCATGCTGAGTTGGCTGTAAACCTGTTCCTGCAAACGCTCGGAGACGGTTTGCAGACCATCATGGGCATCATCACTCTTCTCGGGACTGAGATCTTCTACATCCTCTTTATGCCCGCCATTTATTGGTGCGTGGATGCTTGGGCTGGCTTGCGCATTGGCGTGATGCTGCTCTCAAGCACCTGTTTCAATGGTTTTTTCAAAATTATTCTCAAAGGTCCCCGCCCATATTGGCTCAGCGACAAAATCGTGCCAGGTGTCCACGAGACATCCTTTGGCATTCCCTCAGGACATGCCATGAACTCCACGGCTGTCTGGGGATGGAGCGCACTCGAGACCAAGGACCGCAGGGCGCTTGTTGGCGCGACCATCATCGTGCTGCTGATAAGCCTCTCGCGCCTGGTGTTGGGGGTGCATTTCCTGAGCGACGTCTTGCTGGGTCTGCTGCTGGGAGTTTTGCTGCTGATCGCCTTCAACAAACTCCTGAAGCCGGTCGGCGCCTGGCTTAATAAACAAAGCCTGCGAAACCAGATTCTGTTAGCTTTTTTCAGTTCGTTGTTTATCATCGGACTCTCCGCCATGGCTGTCGCGCTTTCAGACGGCTGGCAGATGCCGGCGGAATGGGCTGCAAATGCCGGAGAGGTTGATCCCTTATCGCTCGATGGCGCCCTGACCACCGCCGGGCTATGGTTCGGCATGCTTGCCGGTTTCGCCTGGCTAAGAGACCGCCGCGGCATCATTCAGAGCAGCTTTGGCAAATGGCAGCGCCTCTTGCGCTATGTGGTTGGGATCGCCGGCGTGGTCGCGCTCTACGCAGGGCTTGGCTCCCTCTTTCCGAAAGACCTGGGGCTGCTAAGCGCGGTACTGCGTTATTTCCGCTACTTCTTAATTGGTTTGTGGATCGCCTGCCTAAGCCCGCTGCTTTTTGAAAAACTCAAGATCGGGCGGATTGAACCGGACTTCGAACCCCGAACAACCGCTCCGCTTCTCTAAAACCGCCAACTGTTGGGAACAAAAAATGCCGCGGTTTTCGCGACATTTTTTTAGCGGAGAGAGTGGGGTTCGAACCCACGATGGGTACGAGACCCATAACGGTTTTCGAGACCGCCCCGATCAACCACTCCGGCATCTCTCCAACAGGTTTCAGATTATACCTTAAAGGTCAAACTCCTGACCCTTTTCCGCGTATATCGGCACAGGCAGTTCGGGATATTCAGCCAGCTTCTCCATCAGTGCCTGGGCTTTGTCGGGTTCACCATGCGAGAGGATAATCCGTTTGAGGCTGTCCTTGCTCGCCAGTGCGTATTCCACCAGCCCGCTTTGCCCGGCATGCGCGCTTAATCCACCGATGGTAACCACATCCGCCTTGCGGTAATATTCCTCGCCGAAGATCTTCACCTTCCGTTCCCGGTCAGCAAGTCGCCGACCAAGCGTGTCGGGAGCTTGCCAGGAGATGATCAGGATCGTGTTGCGCCCGTCTTCGATGTTGTTTTTCAGATGGTGCAATATTCGCCCGTTTTCCGCCATTCCGGAAGCCGAAATGATGATCATTGGTTCTTTCCATTCGTTGAGTGCCTTCGACTCGTCCACCGACATGGTGTAAATCACGTTATGGAAGTCCAGCGCCTGCATGCGGTGTTCTGCCATGTACTGCCAGGTTTCATCGTCAAGGCATTCGGTATGTTTTCGGTAGAGCACCGAGGCGTTGACCGCCAGGGGGCTATCCACCACCACAGGCACATCCGGGAGTAAACCGTCCTCAATTGCCTGGCTTAAGAAGTAAGTCAGGTTTTGCGTCCGTCCAACCGCGAAAGCCGGCACAATCACCTTACCCCCGCGCTTGACAGTCCGTTTCACAACATCAATAAACTCTTCGTAGGCGTCTTCCATCGCCTCATGCGGCTTATCGCCATAGGTACACTCCATCAAAAGCGTGTCCACCCCCACTGGCAGAACCGGGTTGCGGAGAATCGGGGCGTCATCCCTGCCAATATCGCCTGAGAACCAAAAGCGTTTGGCTTCTCCCTGATCGTTTCGGTAATCCAGGACGACAGCAGCCGAACCCAGGATGTGCCCCGCGTCAACCAGTTGGGCAGTGATGCCCGGGATAGGTTCGAACTTCTGCTGATACCAGACGCTCTGAAAATATGGGATCGCGTCAATCGCATCCCTTTGCGTGTAAATGGGTTCCAGGGAGCGTTCGCCTTTTTTGCGCCGCTTTTTATTGACATATTTAATGTCGTTCTCCTGGATATGCCCGGAATCCCTCAGCATAATATCCGCTAGATCTTCGCTGGCATCGGTGGAGTAAATTTTGCCCCGAAAGCCCTGCTTAACCAGGTTGGGGATGTTCCCGCTGTGGTCAATGTGGGCATGCGAAAGAATCATCGCATCAATCTCGCTGGGATCAAAGGGAAAATGCAAATTGACGAAGTAGGATTCCTCGCGCTTGCCTTGAAATATTCCGCAATCGAGCAGCAATTTGTGACCCTGGTGTTCGATCAGATGCATTGAACCCGTAACGGTCCGAGCCGCGCCAAAAACGGTCAGTTTCATTCTTTTGTCCTTTCCAATACCCGGAAGATGGCATCACCATACCTCTCAAATCGACAGGGGTAATTTTCCATAGCGAGTTGCAGTTGTGTGGAATCCGAAATTTCAATATGAGCCAATCGGTCGAGCAGCTCGCGCGAAATGATCGCGTTGGAGGGCAGCCCCTCGTCCATGCCGGTTTGTTTGCGCCAGTCCGAAAGGGCGTCGCGCCGTTTCATTTCCGCGTCGCTCAGACGGTGGTTCTTCCGCGGGCTCACTTTGTTTGGTTTATCACGCCAGGCTTGGATGGCTTGCATCAGTGCAGTTCCATAACGTCGGACCTGGCTTCCCGACAGCGATGGGAGCAAGCTGAGCTCCTCGATGTAATGAGGTTGAGTCTGGGCAATTTCGATCAATGCCCGGTCCGAGAAAACTTTGAAGGGCGGCACATCGCGCTTGCTGGCGATCAGTTCGCGCGTGTGGTTCAGCACGTCAAGCAGCGAGAGAGCCTCAGCCGAAAGGTCCTGCGCGCCTTTAACCCGCCAGATATCCTCACAATGGGGCGTGAGCGGTTTAACCAACAGCGCCATGGCTTCCCCATCTTCCAGGACAAGCTCCAACCGGTTGCTTGCCTCAAGCAGCGGCAGGAAAGTATCTCTCAACGGGATGAGATAGTGTGAATCACATTGGGCATAGCTGAGCATCTCCGGTAAAAGCGGACGTTCCCCCCAGTTTGCCCGCTGGTACTTTTTATCCAGAAGGATGCCGAAATATTTTTCATTCAGCGCCGCAAACCCCAGGTTTGGTTCCGCCAGAGCCGTCGCGGCGAGCATCGTGTCAAAAACATTGTGGAATGTAAAGCCAAAATCGCGCTTAAGGCAGCTAATGTCGTAATCTCCAGCATGAAAAACTTTCTGGATCGAAGGGCAGGCGAACAGCTCCCCAAGTTTATCCAGCTCCCTGAAGACGAATGGGTCCACGAGGAAATCCGCCGTCTCGCTGGAAAGCTGAATCAGGCACACCCGTTCGTGGTAGGCGTGCAGGCTATTCGATTCGGTATCGATCGCGATGGTATCCTGTGCGGATAGATGCGCCAGCATTTGCTGGTAGGTTTCGGGGTTGTTGACGATGCAAGCTTGGGGCATCTTTGGTGAGAGCATAGAACCCCATTATACCCGGTTGTGCAAACGGCTTGCCAGTTTTAAGAAAGGGGGCTTTTGGGAGAGTAAATCCTTCTTTTCTTACTATTAGCGCAACATTAATTCATAGCGGAGTGGAAAATCTGTCGCATTCAATGTGTGTCATTCCATGTGTATTCTTGTTAGAATATAATCTTAAACAGGAGGTGGCTATGCATTTGGTGATGGTAAGGCATGGAGAACAGGACTATACATTCACGGAAGGGCGCGGCTTTCCCGGACCGGCGCGTGAACTGGCACCGCTAACCGAGCGGGGCGTTGCCCAGGCGGAAGCGGTCGCTCAGGATCCCCGCCTAAAAGGCTGCCAACTGATCGTCAGTTCCCCCTACACGCGCGCGCTGCAGACCGCGGCTGTCATCTCCCGCCGGCTCGACCTGCCAATTGAGGTGGTGTTTGACCTCCACGAGTGGTTGATCGACACTCAATACAAGAACCGCGATTTCACCGATACCCTTGCATCCATCGAGGAAGCCAGCCGTCTGAAAGGCGTGCGCACGCCTGAAGCAAAACTAAACTGGGAAGGATACGACCAGGTCGCCCGGCGTGCGGCTTCAGCCCTTTTGCCCTACCTTAGATATGAGAAAATTATCGTCGTTTCTCATGGTTACGTGATCAAGCAGTTCCACAACCCTGGCCACATTCCCCACTGCGGGATCGTGGAAGTGGAATTTGATGAGAACTTCACCTGGCCCGGCTACATCGAACGCGGAACTTCGGGGAGGAAACAATGAGAGCCATCCTGCAGCGAGTCACGGGCGGAAGCGTTACAGTCGCCGGCGAAAAAGTAGCCCAAATCAACTTCGGCTATGTGATCCTGCTTGGAATCGGACCCGAGGACACTCCCGAAATCGCCCGTGAACTGGCGGAGAAGGCGGCGTATCTGCGCGTTTTCGAAGACGATGCCGGCAAAATGAACCGCTCCCTGCTCGACGTGAACGGTGAAGCGATTGTCGTTTCGCAGTTCACGCTCTATGCCGACACCAGCCGCGGCAGGCGCCCATCATTCATCAATGCCGCCAAACCGGAGCTGGCTGAACCGCTGGTGGAAGTGTTTATCGCCCGCCTGCGCGAATTTGGGATTTCCACCCAGCAAGGCGTGTTTGGCGCGCATATGGTTGTGGATATCCGAAACGACGGACCCGTTACCATCCTTTTGGAGCTTCCGCAGGTGTAAACGCCTATTTTTCCCAGGGGGATTTCAGCTTAGGTTTTTCGCTGGCTTTGGTATCTTCCGGCTTCAGATTGGTTGGCTCTGGTTCCGGCACAACCTCGCTGGTTTTACGCTCAGGCTCAGGCAACTCGGGCACGATGAGAACGTTCTCCGGTAAATCGTTTTGAACCGCGGGCATTTCCGTTTCCACAATCAGCTGAGTTTCCTCGATCGGGATTTCGACGCGTTCTTCCATGCGCATTTGACCACGCAAAAAAGCGCCGTCCTCACTGCTAAAACTAACCGCCACGACGTCGCCCCAAACCCGTCCTGTCGCGCGGATTTCAAGCTTTTGGCAGGTGATGTTGCCCTGCACCGTCCCAGCCACAATCACGGTTTCCGCCTTCAGCTCCGGACAAATAACCTTTCCGGTTTCACCGATCACAACCAGACCTTTGATGACCACATCGCCCTGCATGGTGCCTTCAATCCGCACGCCGCCGGTGCCGTGCAAATCGCCGATCCAATGGATGCCCGGACCCAAAACCGAGCTCGCGCGAGCTTGCAGCCTTTCGGGGGTGAAGGCCGGTTTTTCTTTCTTGTTCGAAAATAGTTTCATCGGCACAATCTTACACTATCTTTTCCACACCCGGCGGTTTTCCCCAATCGCCGCCTTCCAGATCCAGCGCCAGGGCATCGATTTCCAGGGTTCAGGCGCATAATTGATGCCGACACGCGGGCTGATTAACACTTCATCCGCGGGCACTCGAACTCCTGGTTCAATCCATAAGCCGCCATCCCGCGCACACACATCGATACCATTTTGGTCCCGGCTGATCGCCAGCGCCTGGGTTAACTTTGCCGGACCGTTCAGCCAGTCAGGCTTTTCCGCCAGCATGGGGCGCAATTCGCGCATCACATCCAGCCCTTCAACCGGTTCGATCGCCCGAATCAGGACCGCCGCCGGCTGCCCTTCAGCTTCGCATACCAGGTTCAACATCCAATGCATTCCGTAGGTGAAATACACATACGCCCGCCCAGGCTCGCCAAACATCACGGCGTTTCGCGCGGTTTTGCCTGCCCTGGCATGACACGCCTGGTCTTCCATTCCCTGGTACGCCTCTGCTTCCACAATCACCCCTGCCACTCGCCGCCCTGCCAGGTTGCGCACAAGCAGACACCCCAGCAAATCCGGGGCAACAAGCGGCGCAGGACGCGCGAAAAAATCGCGTGGGATATTCGGGTTCGTGTCTTTACTGATATTGAGGGTCACGTTCAATCGTCAGCCGCAAACCGGTTTCGAGCGGCACAAGAGGAATGTAGTTGAGCTTTTCCTGAGCTTTGGAAATATCGGCACACATGCGGTCGGACCCGCCGCTCTTGAGCGGGTTGTAAACCTCCTCGGGCTTTCTTTCCGTGACCTGACGCACCAAACGAACCAGCTCCAAAACGCTCGTCTCGACCCCGCTGCCGATGTTGATCACTTGTTGGTCAACTCCAACGGCGCTTGAGGATGTCACCAACGCGTTAACCACATCGTCCACATAGACATAATCGCGGGTTTGGGAACCATCGCCGTGGATAATGATCGTCCCATTCGTGAGAGCATGCTTCAGGAAGTTAGAAATGATGGGTGGGTGCGAATGCGGAACCCTCTGCCCCGGTCCGTAAGCATTGAAAATCCGCAAACAAACCGCCTCAACCCCAGCCTGCGCCGCGATTGTACGCACGTAATGTTCCGCCGAGAGTTTCGAGACAGCATACGGCGACTCGGGTCGCACCTCGAAGCTCTCAAGGTAAGGTATCTGACCCTGATGACCGTAAATCGCGCCGGAAGACGCCAGCACCACCCGTTTCACCTTCGTGTCGCGAATGGCTTCCATCAATGTCACCGTTCCGCTGACGTTCACGAGGTTATAGCTGCTCGGAAAAAGCAGAGACTCGGGCACGCTGACCTTTGCCGCAAGGTGAAAGACGCAGTCCACGTCTTCCATCAGCTTCCAAAGCACCGTCTTCTCGTTAATATCGCCGCGGGTAAATTCAACTTCGGGCAGCAAGGAAGCGGGATTTCCCGCTGAGCAGTCATCCAGCACCCGAACATAATGCCCTTGTTTTGCCAAGCGGTTGCTAAGGGCAGTGCCCAAAAACCCCGCCCCTCCAGTTACCAAATATTTCATCGTAAGCTGCCTGCCTGATAAACTGGCTAATTATAGCATGTCAGGTAAGTTTTTAATCATCACCGTGCAGTTGTTTCGCCAACTGCTCCCATTCAGCCATCAGTCTCTCCAGCTCGGCGCTGATTGTCTGGTAATTTTCTGTGACTTTCTCCAGCTTTCGCAAGTCGGCTGAAGGTCTGGAGAGCTGGGCTTCACAGCTGGATTTTTCCACTTCAGCCGCGTTCACTTTTTGCTCGATGATCGCCAGTTTCTTCTCGATCTGCTGGCGCTGATTACGGCTTAGGCTGGTTCGGGCGGTCACCACTGGCGGTTCTTCCGCCATCAGACGCGATGGTGTCAGATCCTCCTCATCCCGGGATACCAGGCGATCTTCCTTGAACTGCCTGAACTCAGAATAAGAGCCTTTAAAGGCTTGAAGGCTGGCGCTTTCAACGTCCAACTCCCATATTTGCGTTGCCAGAGCGTCAATCAGGTAGCGGTCGTGCGAGACGAGCATGATCGTGCCTGGGTAGTTCGCAAGCACATCCTGCAGCACTTCCTGCGTGGCAAGGTCAAGGTGATTGGTAGGTTCATCGAGCATCAGCAAATTCGCGTCCGAAAGCGCCAGTTTTGCCAGCGCCAGGCGTCCGCGTTCCCCGCCCGAAAGCGTATTAACCTGCGCGAAAACTTCCTCACCCTGAAAGCCGTATCGCGCCAGGTAGTTGCGCGCTTCAGCCGGCAGCATGTTTGGGGCTACGGTGCCGATCTCTTCCATCAAGGTATTATCTGCCACCAACCCTTCGTGAGCCTGGGCAAAATAACCCACCTTTAGATTCGCCCCTAACTCAACCTTCCCCGCATAAGGTGGAATCTGGCTTAAAACAGTTTTGAGAAGGGTCGTCTTACCCGCGCCATTGGGTCCGATAACAGCAACACACTCGCGCCGCTCCAACACAAGGTCCGGACAGGCGAAAAGCGGGCGTCCTTCGTCCTCATAACCCACCTGCAGATCGTATGTCCGCAAAACGAGGTTGCCGGACCGGTCAGCCAGCTTAAATCGCAGGTGCATCGGACGGATGTTTGCGGTTGGGGCAGTAAGGCGCGAGTCTGCCAGCAGACGTTCGAGGCGGCGCTGTCTGCCGCGTGCCTGGTTATTGTTTTGCGTTCCCAAAAAGCGCCGGATGTAGTCCTGCTGCTTCTCGATGTA
>JAYFQB010000002.1:0-8799 GCA_034927385.1 Anaerolineaceae bacterium
CAGAATGGCGCAACGGCACATTTGCTTTTGATTTCAAGCAAACCATGATAACTGCCACCTCCCCTACGAGCGATCTGGACCTGGGCGATGTGGTTGTGCAGGCGGATATTTATCGCTATGGAGATTTACTTGATAACGATATGGGTTTAGTATGCCGCTACCAGGACACGGATAACTTTTACACCATGAGTTTTGGTAATGAGAATTACGTGACAATCTATAAAAAGACAGCTGGAAACTGGTCCGCGTTGTATGATGCTTCCCTCGAAATCGATCTCACCAGTGGACAATTCAATGTGGCGATTAGTTGCATCGGCACGGAACTCTCGCTGTACATTGACGGTCAACTAATGGCAAGGGTGAATGACAGCGATCTCACCACCGGAGATGTTGGTGTGTTTTCTGGCACATACGATGGCGTGCCGGTTACGGTTGAGTTTGACAACTTCCAGGTGTTTACACCAAAGTAAGCTAGGTTTATCCAGTAGACCCTCTCAGAAATGGGAGGGTTTTTTATTGTTGAACCGGAAATTTCTTGACCAGCAAAGGGATTTGCGAGTATACTACTGCAACGAGCCGGAGTGGCGGAACAGGCAGACGCGCACGACTCAAAATCGTGTACCCTTGGGTATGTGGGTTCGATTCCCACCTTCGGCATAAAAAGAGCCTCTCAGAAAATGAGAGGCTCTTTTTCTTCAGTGGTCTGCCTGGTGGCTGGTTGCTTCTTAGCTGCCGATAAGGTGGGCGTGGTCCTTGCAGCACCGAACTTTACAGTTGGGTGACTGACATGTCTGCCATCTTACCTGGGCGAGGAGTTGAGCTCGCGTCAGATGGGCATACGCCGGACCAAGCGCACTGCGGAGGTTGCTTGCAGAGGACTTTAGATAGCGGTTTTCCTGGGGATCAAAAACGTGATTACAAGCGTGGATACTGACAAATTTCATGACCGATTCCTTTCTGTTAAGGTGCAGACCAACGCGTTGCCAAAACCGATGTGTGAAACATCAGGGCAACATCAATGGCGCATTTGTCTTTGGATCAGATCATGTGTTTTGGATTCCCTCGTTTGTAAAAAGATCATAACAGAATTTGCGTGAATTAGGGGATTTTTTGGGCTAATTTGGATATGTTAACAATTAAATCGTTGACAAGTAAACAAACACCAGTAAAATATTGTGTACGAATTAACCAACTGGCACCGGCCACAGGGGACCGGCGCAAAAGGATCGCCAGTAAGCTAGGGAGCAAATTAGTGGCGATCCTTTTTTTATTTAAACGGTTATCTGTTTGAATGGAAGAAAACCACACTAACGCCGTCGCCGCCTTCTTTTTCGCCGCCATTTTCCCAATGATGAACGTACGACGAGTGATTGAGCAAATCGCGCACCGCCTGGCGGACGGCACCGGTGCCGCGCCCGTGAATGATGCGCCCGAAAGGCAGACCTGAGGTAAATCCCTGTTCCAGGTAACGCTCGGCGCGATCGAGAGCGTCGTCCACACGCTGCCCGCGCAGGTCAAGCTCGAGCCCGGGAGAATTTACTCCGGGCAAGGCAGTGCTGCCTGTTTGGAGTGAAGCTGGCTGAGGGGGAACATGCGCCTCTTCCGATGAGGATACCTTGCGTTCCACCTCATAGGACTTCGCGCGAACGCGCAAAGCGCCAATTTGGAGTTCGAGATCTTCCCCATCCAGGCTGCTGACCACGCCTTCGGCGCCGAGCTTACGCAAGAACACCTTTTCTCCCACTTTAAGCGGTCCGCTCAGACCTTTGACTTTTGGCTGACGGTGCTTCTTGCGGGCTTTTTGCTCCTGCTTTTGTTCCACCACCTCAAGCTTCTCTTCAATTTCGGCAAGCTGCGCTTGTTTTTCGGGGGATTGACGCAAGCGGTTCAATTCTCGCCTGAGCGTGTTTAGCTCATCGCGAAGAGACTCAAGTTCGCCTTCCAGTTGAGACTGATGGGCGTCGAGCTGTTTGGATTTTTCGGCTTCGATCTGCTCAAGGCGGGCGTTGATCAGGTTGCGGCTGATTTCGGCTTCCTGGCGGGCTTGATCCGCTGCTTCGTAACTTGCGGCTGCCAGGTTTCGCTGCCGGTGGATCTCCTCGAGCAGGTCATCCGCGTGCAGTTCGGTTGGGTCGATTTCCTGACGGGCAGCGGCGATAATGTCCGAGTCCAACCCCAGACGGTCGGCAATCGCCAGCGCGTTGGAGCGCCCGGGCAATCCGATCACGAGGCGGTAGGTGGGGCGCAGCGTGTCCAGGTCAAACTCCAAGCTGGCGTTGGTGACGCCTTTTGTGGAGTGGGCGTACGCTTTTAGCTCGGGGTAATGGGTGGCAACAACGGAGGTAATGCGCCGATTCAACATATAGTCCAGCACCGCCCGCGCCAAAGCGGAACCTTCCTGGGGGTCAGTGCCGGCGCCAAGTTCGTCCAGCAAAACCAGCGAACGGTGGTCGGCACGTTTCAGGATGCGAACCAGTTGTGTGATGTGCCCTGAAAAAGTCGAGAGCGATTGTTCAATCGACTGCTCGTCACCGATATCCGCGAAGACATCCCTGAAGATGCTGAGTCGCGAACCGGATTGGGCGGGGATTTGCAGCCCTGCCTGAGCCATTAGAATCATCAGACCAACCGTCTTTAGGGTGACGGTTTTGCCGCCGGTGTTTGGACCGGTGAGTACCACCGAAAAAGTCTGACGGTCCAGCTCAAAGTCAATTGGAACCACCTTCTGAGGGTCCAAAAGCGGATGCCGGGCACGGCGAAGCTGGATCACACTGCCAGGGTGAGCTTCTGGCGCTTGGGCTGGGAAAGGAACCAGCTCGGGCTCCACGGCGTGGAGATCGTCAGCGTAGTGGGCTTTCATCAACGCAAGGTCGATCCCTGCCATGGCTCGCGTGGTCTGGTTGAGGCTCTCCGCCTGTATCGCTATCTGTTGGCTGAGCACGCGTAAAACGCGCAGCACCTCATCGCGTTCGGCGAGTTCAAGCTCACGAAACTTGTTATTAAGCTCAACCACCGCAATCGGCTCCACGAAAAGCGTGGCGCCAGAAGCGCTTTGGTCGTGGATGATCGCTTTAATCTGCCCTTTATGCTCGGCTCGCAGCGGCAAAACGTAGCGACCGGAACGCTGGGTGATTAGCGTTTCCTGCAGCATGCGCGAGCTGGATGGGTCCGTCAGGTAACGGTTTAGGCGGTCCATCAGGCGGGCATGCACAACTTTTATCTCAGAGCGGATGTGTGCCAGTTCGGGGGATGCACTATCCAGCACTTCTCCACGCTCACTGATAGTGCGGTTGATGAGGTCAATCAATCCGCCGCCATCCGAGAGTCCCTCTGCCAATGCAGTTAACAAGGGGATGGATTCGGCGTTATCGAGCAGCACGCGGCGGGCAGTGCGCGAGAGAATCAATGTGTTGCGCACGGAGAGTAAATCGGCTGCTTCGAGCGTCATCCCATGCAGGGTTTGATCCGTCAGCGGCACGAGGTCAACAGCCCCCTGGAAAGAAAGGCTGTCGTTGATGGAAACCAACAGGCGGGCTTCCCGGGTTTCCTGCTGACGAAGCAGCGCGTTTTCGAGGCTGCTGGTGGGGCGCAGCGCCTCAGCCAGTGCTTCAGACGCGCTAAAAGACGCGTACGCCTTTAGCTTTGTGATGACCTTTGGAAATTCGAGCAGGATTAGTGATTTCGGGTTCATGATACGAAAAAGTGTATCACGGAAGGGGATTAGTAACAGCCTGAATGCATGCCGCTGCGCCAAAAAAGGGATGCCCATTCATTACAGGATGGGCATCCCTTAAGAGGTCAATTCTACTGAAAAATGCTGCTAAAAGAGCAACTTTCCACCGAGGACACAATGGCGAACCTCAAGCGTTTCAGCATCCAGCAGGGTCAGATCAGCGCGTTTACCAACGCCAATCGAACCGATCTGGTCTTCCATGCCCAACACGCGGGCGGGGTTGGCGGTTGCGGCACGCAGCGCGGACTCAACCGGAATGCCAAACTCAACCACGGAGCGGCGGAAAGACTCGCTCAGCGGGGTGGCGCTGCCGGCGATAGTGCCGCTCGCAAGAGTGGCAAGGCCATCTTTAACAGTCACAGCCTGACCGCCCAGTTCGTAGTCCCCGTTGGGCATGCCGCAAGCCATCATGGCATCGCTGATCAGGCAAACACGGTCTTCGCCAAAGATGCTGAAAGCAACTCGTACAGCCGCGGGATGCACATGGTGCCCGTCACTGATCAATTCGACACTACTGGCATAGTCAGCGGCTGCGCCGATCAGACCTGGCGCGCGATGGCTGAAACCGTTCATGGCGTTAAACAGGTGGGTCACATGGCTCGCGCCGCGCATAAAAGCTTCTTTTGCCAGATCGTAATCGGCGCTGGTGTGGTGCAGGCTGACCACACACAGCTCGCTGGTGCGTTCGATAAAATCGAGAGCGCCAGGCTTCTCAGGGGCAACGTCATTCAGCCTGATTCGACCGCCGCTGGCATCGTTGAGCTCAACAAAGAAAGCGTAATCCGGGTCCATCAGGTTGTTGGGGTCCATGGCGCCTTTTTTCTCGAGCGACGCAAACACGCCCTCAAGATTAATCCCGCGCATGACAGCCCCGTCACTAACGGGATGGTCCATAAACTCACTGGCAACACCGACCATCTTCAGCAGCACAGGCTTTTTCATCGCCATTGTGGTACCGAGATAACTGGTAACGCCGACAGATGCCAGGTAGCGGGCGATGTTTTCGTGCGCTTCACGGGTGCTATCGCAAAAATCGGTTCCGTAGGCACCGTGGATATGAATATCAATGAATCCGGGAGCCACAATGCAGCCGCTTGCGTCAAGAACTTCCGCGTCAGCGTGCGGTTCGCTGATCTGGTCCAACTGAGTGTAAACATCTCCTTCGCGCAGGGCGAAATCTTCGCAGAAAACAAGGCCATTTTTTATTAGCATATCTCACCATTCTCCATTTATCGAAATTGTAACCATGTCAAGCTTCGTTATAATAGCATAATAGAATTATCATATCAAAGTCAAGGACGAACAATGATTAAAGCAGTTTTTTGTGATGTGGATAACACCCTTACCAGCCCCGAATCGCGCGGCATCCCTGCCAGAGCCCTGGAGGCGATCCGGATTGCCCGTAAAAATGGGATAAAAGTCTTCGCCGCAACCGGCAGACAGACCCGCGCCTATGAAGAAGGCACAATATTGCACGGAATTGAGCTGGATGGCTATGTGGCTGTCAATGGGCAGCTTTGTTATCTGCCTGACGGCACCATCATCCATAAAGCCCTGCTCGACCCGCGGGATGCAAAGGAGATTTTACGCCTTGCCGACGAGTTGAACTTTGCCTGCTGCCTGACTGAAGGCGAAAGGCTTTACTTAACCAAAATCGATGAAAACGTGCGATTATTCCATGAGATGCTCCAAATCCCGTATCCGGTGGTCATCCCGCTAAATGGGCACGAAAGCTTCGACGTGCTTTCCATAGCGCCTTACATCAACACTGAAACAGAGGCATTGGTTGCGCCTTATCTTTGCAACAGCCAAATTGTTCGATTCAATCCTTTTAATTGTGACGTGATCCCGCATGATTGCGGCAAGGATGTCGGAATCCGCGTAATGCTGGATTACTTCGGTTTGCAAATGGACCAGGCTCTGGCAATTGGCGACGGTCAAAACGACATCACCATGCTCAGAGCGGCAGGAATTGGCGTGTCAATCGGGGAGTGCAGCCCGGATGTGATGGCTGCCGCGGATTATCACGCGCCCGGACCAGACGCGGACGGCATCTGGCACACATTTGAAAAATTTGGGATCATTTAAGAGGAGGCTGGAATGGAGAAAATAACCATTGAAGTGTGCTGTGGCTCGGTGGATGATGTTGTACGCGCGGCGGAAGCCGGAGCAGACCGGGTTGAACTGAACACCGCGCTATTTGCCGGAGGGCTTACACCCTCTGTCGGCGCTGTACTGGAAGCCAAAGCCAGGGTGGGCATCCCGATTATCAGCATGATCCGTCCGCGTGCGGGTGGGTTCTGCTACACTGATCTGGAATTTGCCACCATGCTGCGGGATACACGCGAGTTGGTAAAGGTGGGTTCTGACGGCTTTGCGGTCGGATTTTTAACCGCGGATGGTTGGTTGGACGAAGAACGCTGCAAAATCTGGCGTGAGGAAGCAGCCGGCAGAGAGATGGTTTTCCACCGGGCTTTCGACATCATGAAAGACGAGCCCGAAGAAGTGCTGCCCAAACTCGCAGGGCTCGGCTTCAGGCGCGTTTTGACGAGCGGCAGAGAAAAATCGGCACCGGAAGGAGCCGGAATAATCAAACGCTGCGTTGAAACCGGCGCGATTGAAGTGTTAGCTGGGGGAGGCGTTCGGGCTGGCAATGTGCGGCAGCTTATCCAGGCTACTGGTTGCCGCCAGGTACACTTCACCTGCCACACACAAACAAGCGACACATCAGTAAGAGGAGCAAAACTGTCATTTGGGTTGCCAAACATGACAGAAAGCGAAAAGTTCTATATAATAGATACAGAAAAATTGGCGGCTTTGATCGCGCTAATTCGCGCCTTACCCAAACAATAAGGGTCAAGGGAGGCTTTGGGGGCAATAGCTTTTTCAAGATCCAAAAACATACCACTTGTGTTGACATCGGCGCGATTTGTATTATCATCAGTACAGAAATGTCAGTAATAAAGGGCTTTTTACTGGAACAATAATTGCAATCAGTTGGGAATATTTATAAAACAAATAAATGCTGAGGTGTCTAAATGAACAATGAAGTGTTCGAGAAGGCTTACAAGCTCATTGCCCAAATCCAGGAAACGCAAGGAGAAAACATACTTGCGGCTGCTCGCTGTATCGCGGATACGTTTGAGCATGGCGGCATAATCCAGGCTTTTGGATCCGGACATTCTTACGCCGGAGCGATTGAACTGTGTGGCCGTGCCGGCGGTTATGTGCCTTCCAAAGTAATCAAAGACCCCGCTGGTGGTAATTATGAATCCATCCAGGGCGTAGGCGAACTCCTCATGAAAAAAGTTGAAATCCTGAAGGAAGATGTTGTGTTCATCATCTCCAACTCAGGGCGCAACCCCCTGCCGATCGAGATCGCCATCCAGGCAAAGGAGAGAGGCGCAAAAGTTGTCGCCTTGACCTCAGTCAACGCAAGTTCCAAATTAAGTTCAAAGCATCAGTCCGGCAAACGGCTGTTTGAAGTGGCAGATGTAGTCATCGATAATCAAGTTCCCGATGGGGACGCGAGCATCGAGCTCGAAGGGCTTGACACCGCAATTTGCGGAATGTCATCCATCGTCACTGCGGTTGTGTTGCAGGCTGTCGTGCTTGAATCAGCGAAGATGTTGCTCGCTAAGGGCATCACTCCGCCTTTCTTTAAATCACAGAATATTGATGGAGGTGAAGAATACAACGACGCGTTACTCAAACAGTACTTCGGACGAATTAATCATATGTAGTTCATCAGGAGGGCAACCTCCAAAACTAACGAAAGGAGTTAGACCTAAATGAGTACGTTTCTTCTCGCATTATTCTTAGCAATCTTTACAGGCTTAATGATTGTGTTTGCGTCATTAGCCATGGGCGGCATTTATAATCCGCTCATTTTCGGCGTCGTTACTGGTATTTTAGTTGGCGATGCCAAGTTGGGTCTTGAAGTTGGTGCCATGTGCGCCTTGTTTGATATCGGCTTCTACACCTATGGAGGCGCGACAACGCCTGACTATAACGTCGGTTCGATGTTCGGTGTGGTTGTTGCCAAGCAAAGCGGTGATGTTACTCAAGGTATCGTCATCGGCAGCATTATTGCCCTGCTTATGTCCTGGTTCGACATCCTTGGCCGTGGTGTTACAACCGTCTTCCAGCACGGTGGTGACAAAGCCCTCGCCAACAAAGACATCAAAGCCTTCGAACGCTGGCATCTGCTCGGCACCCAGGGTTGGTTCTGGAGCCGCTTCATCCCCGTGTTCATTGGCATGCTGTTTATTGATAAGTATCAGGTAATTGCCGACTTTATCGCCAATTACGCTTGGGTCAAGAATGGCCTGGCTGTGATTGGAAAGGCTCTCCCGGCGGTCGGTTTCGCGTTGCTGCTCTCATACATGGACATCAAGAACTTCTGGCCATTTATGCTGGTCGGCTATGCGCTGTATGCATTCATGGGCGTTCCCACGCTCGGCCTGGCCATTATCGGTATTGCTCTCGGCTACCTCTTTACCGTCTTTATGAAGAAGCAGGAGGCATAAGATGGCACGCACAAACGCTAAACTTTCTGAACAGGCTTTAAAGCAAGCCGCAACCCGTCATAACTGGGCACTTCAGTGGTGCTGGAACTACGAACGTATGCAGGCTTCTGGCTTTGCGTATGCCATGGTTCCCGTCATGAAAGAGCTCTATGACAACAACGATGAGATCTGCGAAAACCTCGAACGCCACATGCAGTTCTACAACTGCCATCCGGGTGGTTCAGCCGTGATCATGGGCGCTGCTGTTGCCCTTGAAGAAGGCTACGAGTCTGAAATGTCCGACAGCATCAAGGTCGCCCTGATGGGTCCCTTGGCAGGTATTGGCGACACCATCCAGGCTGTTTTGGTGAAACCGATTGCCTACATTATTGCTGCTGGCTTGGCGGCAGAGGGAAGCTTCCTTTCCCTGCCCGTGATCATCCTCCCACTGCTGGCTCTCTTCCTCGCAAGATGGCCGCTCTTCAAATGGGGCTACAACCGCTCCGTTGCCATCCTCGAAGATATCGAGGGCAACACCGATTTCAACACCCTGCGTAA
>JAYFQB010000253.1:0-4223 GCA_034927385.1 Anaerolineaceae bacterium
TTTTTGCGTCCGCGAGTGCTCAACCAATGCCCAAAACTGACAAAAAAGGCTGGGTAATCGCTGCCAGTGTATGCAGTGGTTACCGGATCAAAGCCGATATTTTCCAGTTTTGTCACCAGAACGGCTTTGGGGAAGCCGAAAAGGTGCTGCGGCGCTTCGTAACCGATCCAGCTTTCCCGAAAGATTGAGGCTTCTCTGCCGGCTGGGTCGGGACATTTCAACACCAATAGTCCTCCTGGTTTAAGCAAGCTAAGACAAACGCGAAGAGCCTGAGCAGGGTCGGGCATGTGTTCCAGCACATCCCACATCGTGACTACATCGAAACTCTCGGCAGATAGCTCGGCTGCCTCGAGATTCTTTTCGATGATTTGCCGACCTTTCGCGCGGGCTGCAGCCGCAGCCTCCGGAACAATTTCGAGACCAGTTACATCCCAGCCAGAGGCAACCTTAAAGGATGCGATAAAGTCGCCAGTCGCGCAGCCGACGTCCAGGAGGCTGCCTTTTTGAACGGTGGTTTTCGCCAAAATTGACCTCACCCTGTTTCGCATCCCGAATCTGCGCAGGGACCCGGTGAGGGTTGATTCCTTGTGCAGATAGGCGTGGTAATCCTTTGGATAGTGTCGCGAGAGTTCCGCCCAATCGGGCTGGGGGTGGAGATACAATAATCCGCAGTTCTCGCAACGCACCAGTTCCCACTTTCCGGGAAGGTTGAGGCGGAGATCTGACAATTCCAGAAGATGCTCCGCCTGCTGGCTGCCGCAAAAGTTACAAGGCGTGGTTGGTAGACCGTTCATCTCAAAGCCTCTCCGTACCACTTGAGACAGATGAAAACCAGCCAGAGTTCCCACTGCCAGTCACGCATGCCGGAGGTGTGTTCTGCCATCATTTTTTCGACCGCCACCTCGTTGAAGAAGGAGTTGCCTTTGAGCAGGTCCGTAAATTCTGTTTTTAACACGCCCATCAGCCAGCGACCAATGGGCGGCGAGAATGTGGCTTTGCGGCGGGTTAGGCACTCTGCCGGCATGATCTGAGCAGCCATACGGCGCAGCACGATTTTGGTTTGGTTATCCTTGAGTTTGTAGGACTCTGGAAGGCTTAGCGCAAACTCGATCAGCGTTGGGGTCATGAAAGGCATATGATATCGAGTTCCGGATGCGTACTGCAATGCGGAAAGCTTCTGGGTGGCGTGGGTGGGCATGGTGCCCCGAACGCTCGCGTAGGTTGAGATGAAAAAGTCGTCATACGTCGATGGGACTTCTCCCCGAATATCAAGAAGGATCTGATCCGAAAGCTGGCCGTTCGGCGAAAGAGCAGGTTTAAGCAGCCCCTCAACCGCTTCCCGGGTCATGAATCTGGACCAGTAGACCTTCTGTAAATCGCCTGGCAACTCGACCCCGTAACTAAATTTCTGAAATTTTCTGACTTTATCAGTGAAGGAGTCTTTTCTTGAAGAGGGAAGCAGGTCCGCGAGGGGGCGGATAACGCCCTTTCGCAGGAACCTGGGAATTTTGAGATATTGCTTTGCGTAACGCTCGGCGGTAAATTTCTGCATTCCGCCAAAAATGTTATCAGCCCCTGTGCCGTCGATGATGGAGGTCAAAGTGCCCCTGCCCGCCAGGGTCATCAGAAGTTGCGGCAGGACAGTTGCGTCTCCAAGCGGCTCCGGCAGGCATTGCGCCGCAAAATCGAGTATTCCCGCGATATCTTGATCGGTAACTTTGAGCACATCAAGCGGAAGACCAATTTGAGCCGCGTTTTCAGAGGCATCCCGACTTTCATCGTGTCTTGTTGTTGGGTTATAGCCGACCGTCAGACCCTGCGCCGGAATGCCCGCTTGTACCAACAGTGCCGCGATGATAGCCGAGTCCACGCCGCCGCTCAACGCAAGACCAAGCGTATCACTCTCGGCGTTGTGTATTCTCTGCAGGCTTTTATCCAGGAGTGCTCGCAGCTCAGCCTGGGCATCTTCGATGGAGCCCTCAAACGGTTTGAAGCTCTCGAGGATCGACCAGTAGGTCTGGCTCTGTTTGCTGCTCTTCGTAAGGCTTACCAACTCAGCAGGTTTGAGCACAGAAACAGACTGGAACACGGTATGAGGGGCGGGAATCCCCTTAAGGGAAAACAAGAGGGAAAGCCCCTCCCCTGAAGGCGCCATGCTGCCTAATTTTTTGGCGGCTAGTTGGGCGTGGGATGAGATCACAAATCTCCCATCGTTTTCTCCATAGTAGAGCTTTGTCATCCCAATTGGGTCCGTGGCGAAGAGAAGCCTGGGTTCCTTTTCATTCCATGCGATCACACCGAAGCTGCCTTCGAGATTCGCCAGGTAAGAATGCAAACTTCCGCCTTGCGCCAGAGTCCGAGCTATTTCCCAAGCCTGATGGTGGACAGGATCTTCTCCCGCTTTGGATCGGGCGGAACCCCACAGGAAAACGGTCCAATCTGCCTGCTGACTTACATCAACCAGGGGCGAGGAAGCGTTCCAACAGAAGGTTGCGCCTGGCAAAGACAGACGCTCATAGCCAGGTTCAGCAGGGACATCGATGCCTGCCTTTTCAAAATTGATTTCAACCGTGAAGAATTCCATTCTTTCCGTCAATTCCAGGTCGCGTCGGTCAGGGGAGGAACAGTCTGCCGTAAGCCATCCAATGCGCCGCTGACATATGGCTGAATTATTAACCGCTTACCGGTAAAAAAATAGGTCAGAATTGTTTTTATGGAGCCAAACAGCAGCGCCAGGAACGTTGCGGCTCGGGAGGGTCCGTGGCGATAGCGCCGATAGAACCAAGACCGGTTGCGAGCCCGAAGGTAGACCATCTGGTTTGGGACCTGCTTCGAGCTCATAGACGCTTTGTGGCTTATGACAGCTGAGCCGACCCGGATATTTTTCCAACCCGAGTCTCGCATGCGCCTGCAAATATCCGCGTCTTCATAATACATAAAGAAGGAAGTGTCGAAAAGACCGACCTGCTTGAGGCTCTCAGTCCGCATTAGCAAGGCGCAGCCAAACAGGTAGTCATACTCCTGCGTTTTCGAATAGGATGGTCTGTCGTATGCCTTTCTCCCAACGCGAACCGGAAGCGGGAGCCAGGGGTAGATATGATCGCCAAGGCTGAATATTCGCTCAGGGTGGTCATGATAGATGATTTTTGGCGCGGCAATGGCAGCGCGAGGGTCTGAGAGTAACACGTCCACCAGCTTTCGCAGTGTATCTGGCGGGACGAGAGTGTCGTTGTTGAGTATCAGGAAAAAATCCGGGTCGAAGGCAGCGCCTGCTCGTATTCCATCGTTGAGGGCAGCAGCATAGCCGCCATTATCGCTTCTCGTAATCAATTGCGTTTGCGGATAAGCACGCGCGACGGCTTCAACGGAATCATCGCTTGAGTTGTTGTCCACGACAATAACCCGTATATTAGGATACTCTGTTTCGTACAGGGATCCGAGGCATTCGAGCAGGTCTTTGCGTAGATTCCAGTTGGCAATTACAACCACAACAAACGGGGCTTCAGTATCCATTATCAAGATTATAATCTTAGTCGAAGATACAACCAAACCAAAGAATGTTTTGAACGCCGGAAAGGGAAGATGTTGAAATCAGTTTTTTTGGCAGGCAGGGAGCTGAACTACCCCAGGAACGAACTGATGACGTCCGCCATTCAGGATATCAGCAGGACGACTTTGATCGGTTCACAAAGCCCCACTGTTTATAAGGGGGGCATTGGCTCCATTCTCCGCCGGAGTTTGAGCGGTTTTTTGCGCATGTTTCCGCGATTAATTAAAGGGGATTTTGATTTCATCTTCATCGGCTTCTTCGGGCAAATGCTCAGCCTGATGATCGCGCCTTTCACCAAAAAACCAATTATCCTGGACATGTTCGTTTCGGCTTACGACACGTTAGTGGAAGACAGGCGGATTACCGGTGAGAAATCACTGCTCTCGAAATTTTTATTGTGGCTGGACAAGCAGAGCGGCAAGCAAGCAAGCCTTGTTTTCGTGGATACCCAGGCACATGCCGAGTATTTCCATGAAGCTTTTCAGATTCCGCATTCAAAAATGAGACGGGTTTTTGTTGGCTGCGACGAGCAACTTTTCCATCCCTTGCCCGAAGATACGGAGAGCCGCACAGTGCTCTATTACTGCTCCTACCTGCCTTTGCACGGTGTGGACGTGGTGGTTCGTGCGGCGGAGCTGCTGAGGGTTGACCCTTCAACCAAGTTTAAGATAAT
>JAYFQB010000300.1:0-1712 GCA_034927385.1 Anaerolineaceae bacterium
TCAAATGGTAATAAACCGCGCCTTGAAAAAAGAACAGGAACAGCAGCGCCGTCAACCAGGCAAGCGAAACTTGCTTCGTGGTTGCCAATCTTTTTGCCATCAGCCAACTGCCCCAGAGCGTCATTCCAATCCAGAGCGCCACTTGCCAAATGCGGTGGAAGAGGATCGAGCGGATCCCAACAAAAAACGGCAGAGCTTGCATCAGGTAACGGCTCGGATGCAGCACTGGCAAAGGAAGCCGAACGCCGTAAAGGCTCTCCGAAGCAAAGAGCGATGCGTTATAGAACCGACTGCCTTCCGACCAACCCAGCGCGAAAGGTCCACTCTGAATCTCCGGCACAAACGCCCCCGCGCGGTGTAACAAGCCAAAAACCAGCAGGCATTTTGCAAATTCGGGATACGGGGAGGATTTTCCCTGTTTCGAAAATAGCAGCGCGAAAACGCCTGAAATGCCGACAGAAAAGGCAAATCTTCCACTGCCATAGTTGAAGATGTGAAATTTTAGGGTGAAGAAAAGCACGGTTAACGTGAGCGCGACCACAGAAAACGCCGCCCAGACGGTTGTTTTGCTTTTGGGAGATGGAATTTTTTCAATAAGACCGGGCTTAAGTGCCCTTGTCAGAAAAAACAGAATACCGCACACCACCCCCACACCCACCATCGCCATAAACCAAATGTTGCGTACATAGCGGCTGTCCCATGCGAACCAGACACAGGCTGCCCCAAGCAATAATAGCCAGTGGCTGAGAAATTTTCGGGTTTCTTCCAGGTTCATAGCGTTTCCTCAGGCAGCGTCTCTTCCATTTCGCCTGGAGATTTTCCAGCCAGCACATCGCCAATAAAAAAGGCTCCGGGCAGGCTGCCAACCAGCCAAACCAGGCGCAAAATGATCGCGAGGCTGATGCTTGTGGCAGGCGAAAGACCCCCAAGCAGGGTGAAGAGGTTGGTGATGGTCACTTCCTGCAAGCCAAGCCCGTTGATGGAGACGGGCAGAAGGGTAATGAAATAGGTCAGGCTCCAGATTCCGGCGATTTGCCAGACGCCGAGCGTTTCTCCCATGCCTTCAACCAATGTCAGGATAATCAAGTAAGTTGCCGCTTGATGAACCAGCGTGAAGCCAAGCGCCTTGAGCAGAATAAAGGGGTGCTTGGACCAATATCGCAGGTCATCCAGCACCTTTTTAAACAGCCTCTTGAGGCGGCTGAAGAATGGCAAAGCCGCGCTGCCCGCCTGCGCCGAAAGAGAACGCCCATGCAGATAGGCACTCAACCCCGGCAGAGAAAAAGGCACCATCAGCGCCATGCCCGTCATGCCGACCAACCGATCAACCACCAGCGAAGCGGCAGCCAGGCTGGTGCTGAGCCCCAACCTCACTGCCCCAGCCAGCCGCAGCACGTCACCGCCAATCGTAGTCGGCAGCACATTAGAGGCGAAAAGACCCGCAAACGTGAGCTTGAGGGTATCCATCATGCTCAGCGTGGGGGTCTGATCCTTTAGCAGGGTGTGCCAGCGGGCAAAAGTGGCAAATCGCGAAACAAAGACCAACAGCAAGACGAGCAGAATTCGCCATGCTGTTATTTGCCGGATTGTTTGCCAGGCTTCCCCCCAACCCACCCGGCTGAGGAGGTAAATCATGATGCCAATCGAAAGAACTGTCCCGCCCCACCGGATGATGAGGTTCAGTTTTTTCTTGTTGGTTTTGGTTGGGGCAG
>JAYFQB010000284.1:0-3888 GCA_034927385.1 Anaerolineaceae bacterium
CACCTGCCCGATGGCAGGTGCTTTTTTTATGGTTGATAAGAGTTATCAGCAGTCCAAATAGCGTTCGATCTCGATCGGGATTGGGCGGGTGAGGATGTCGTTGGCTTCTTTGCGAAGTGACTTGACCCAGAAGTTGATCAGGTCCTCAGAGAACACCCCGGAGTTTGTCAGGAAGTCATGGTCCTTTTCAAGGGCAACCAGGGCTTCGTTGAGGGAGAAAGGAACTTTGCGGATTTGTTTCTGCTTCTCTTCGGGCCAGGCAAGGACGTCCTCGTCAAACGGACCATAACCCGATTTTCGTGGGTCAACCTTTCGCGCGATTCCGTCCAAACCAGCCAGGAGCATGGCAGGGATTGCGAGATAGGGGTTGCATGTGCCGTCCGGCGTTCGATATTCAACCCGAACCTCGCTGGGGTCTGTGGCATACTTTGGGGCACGAACCGCGGCGTTGCGGTCGCCTTTGCCAAAGAAACAGCTGGTCGGCGCCTCAAAGCCCGGCGCGAGCCGCTTGTAGGAGTTGGTGGAGGGGTTGGTGATGGCACACAACGCGGCGGCATGGTCGAGAATTCCACCAACATAATAGAGGGCAGTCTCGCTCAGGTTGGCGTAGCCATTGGCATCATAGAAAACGTTGACGCCATCTTTTACCAGGAACTGATGGAAGTGCATTCCGCTGCCCGCCGCGCCAAAGTAGGGTTTTGGCATGAAGGTTATGGTTTTCCCTTCCGCGAAAGCCAGGTTTTTTGCCAGGTATTTGACCATCAGTGAGCCATCAGTGGATTTGAAAATATCCTGCAGCGGGGGTTCGATCTCGCCGTGACCCGGACCGCCGGCTTCGTGGTGGTGGTATTTGACCGCGTAGCCGAAATCTTCCATCAAAAGGGAAATTTCGTTGCGCAGATCCTGGTTTTGGTCAGCCGGGGCGATCTGATGGTAGCCTTTGTGGTTTGAGATAAGGTATCCGTTGGTTGATGGATTTTCCATCCAATCCGATTCATACGAGACAAGCGTGTACGAACTGGAATTCAGCCGGTTTTCATAGCTGACTTCGTCGATAATATAGAATTCATATTCCGGACCCCAAATTGAGTGGTCAGCCACGCCTGTCTTGCGGAGGTATGCTTCGGATTTGGCGACGATCTGGCGTGGATCGAAATCGAAACGCGCTTTGCTATCGGCTTCGTAAATATCCGACAGGAATGAGAGGGTTGGACGCTTGAAAAATGGGTCCATAAAGGCAGTTGAAAGGTCAGGTATGAGGATCATATCACCCGCGGTGACTGGTCTGAACCCAACTGAAGAACCATCAAAACCGATACCGTCGCGCATCATTTGCGGCGTGAAGGATTCGGCTGATATGGAAATGTGGTGCCAACGCCCAACCATATCACCCCATTTCAGGTCAATCATACGGATTTCGTTATCCCGAATATATTTCAATGCTTCTTTATAGTTTTGGAACATCTACAAGCTCCTTTTTTTGTGATAAATATTAGTCTTTGCCAGGCAGATGGTTCCTGATCTGTATGGCAACTCAATTTTACCAGTGTCCATTTTTCGCGGCGAAGATGCCTGAGGGTCAGGCGCGTTTGGGCTTGCCGCGGGGTGAGGGTTAAGACAAAAACGACCTGGTGAAACAGGTCGTTTTACTGGTTGAAAATAAAATGTCAGCTGATCTTTTCAAACTGATCTTTGCCAACACCACAATCGGGGCAAACCCAATCTTCGGGCAAGTCATCAAATGAGGTGCCAGGTTCGATCCCAGCGGAGGGGTCGCCGATAGCAGGATCGTAGATGTAACCACAGGCGATGCATTCGTATTTGTCCATATTTCTCCTTGAAAGCTATAACATTTTTGCAAGAGCTGCCGCTCCTGCTTTGACGACGGTATTATACAACAGCTTGTACGAAAAAGGTCAAAAAAAGTGAGAAATGAGTAGAATTTAACCAATCTCTAATAGTATAAGGAGCCGAAATGACTGATTTCAATGAATTGATTAAGAATCTGCCAAAGATGATTGATCCTGAAGAAGCCAAGGGATTAACCGGGCGGGTGCAGTTTAGCCTGAGCGGCGAAGGTGGCGGCGATTGGGGTGTGGTTTTGGATGACGGCAAGGTCAGCGTTAGCGAAGGAGCAATGACCCAACCGCAGTTGACCATAAAGACCACAGCCGAAAGCGCCGAAAATTTGCTGAGCGGGAAGCTTGACCCGATGATGGCGTTTATGTCTGGGAAGATTAAAATTTCCGGAGACATGTCCCTGGGAATGAAGTTGATGGGGCTGCTAAAACGCTAAATCAGGGCATTAAACCCCATTGAGGGTCGAACAGGTCATCCTCCATCATTTCAGGAGTCCAGGGTTCCATGCCAAACTCCATGCTGGCTGGAACTCCGAGGATTTGTTCGACCTTCTTGCGGGTTTCTTCGAGCATCGAAGGACCGTAAGGGCAAAAAGGTGTGGTCAGAATCATGCGAATAAAAGCCCCCTGATCGGTCAGCTTAATTTCTCTGATTAATCCGAGCTCAACGACAGAGTAACCCAACTCTGGGTCGGTGATCCCGGAAAGCCCTTCGATTAGATCATTGTACTTATCGGGGTCTGTGGTTTCTATTTCCCAGGTGAACTTCGCTTTATTCTCCATTTTTTACCTCACAAGTGTATGTGCAGACTGCATCACCCCACTGAACACACGTATCGTGGCTGAGTGGATGCCGGATTAGGGATTCTAACAGAGCCTGGTTGATCGAACAAACCTCGGGATGTTTTTGTCCAAGGTAGTGGAAAGGGCAGTGATGGGTGGTGAGGGTGTACTTTTCGCCGGATTTTGCCCATGTGAAGATGAAACCGTGCGGGGCGAGATTGGCGGCAATTTGCGCCAGAACCTGGTCGATTTCCCGGGAAGTGATTGCGCTTGTGTACCCAGCAGCAATATCAATGCCGAACTCCTTGCATACCTCAAGCAACCTGTCACTGCCAAGAACACGGCTAAGAGTGTTTAACGCCGTTTCGGAGAGCGTGCCATAGTCGGTGGGTGCGTTCCGATAACCTTCATCAGTGAGGCGGTAGACAAATCGCGGTCTTCCAACGCCATGACGTTCCTCCGAGGATGCGACGACCCCCTCGGCTTCGAGGTCGAGTAAATGATGGCGGACGGCGATCCCGCTAAGCTCCAGCGAGTCAGCGAGTTGTTGGATGGTTGCTGTGTGGAGCAGCAAAAGCTGTCCCAGGATGTCTTCTTTGGTTTTTTTCATATTGATTATTATAAGCAAATTTGGCGGATGGGATGCTGTTGTGAGCTTGTTGTGTAAAAGAAGCGTGTGGTTTTTGTTGTTGCTATGCTATAATATTAAAAATCTATTGAGTAATTTAAGGAGAAAATCATGCCAAAAATCGAGGATATTGAGGGAATTGGACCTGTATACGCAAAGAAATTGACCGAGGCTGGTGTTGTTAGCGTCGCTCAATTGCTGAAAGTTGGAGCCTCTCCGAAAGGCCGCGAGGAACTGGCTGAGAAAGCCGGTATCGATCGCAAGTTGATTCTGGAATGGGTTAATCACGCTGATCTCTATCGGATCAAGGGCGTTGCCCAGGAATATTCCGATCTCCTCGAGGAAGCTGGCGTGGATACCGTGGTGGAACTTGCCACCCGCAAACCTGAGAATCTGCACGCCAAGATCCTGGAAGTAAACGCAGCCAAGAAGTTGGTTCGCCGCCCACCAAGCGCAAAAATGGTCGCGGATTGGGTGATGCAGGCAAAAGAACTTCCCAGGGTTGTCACGTACTAAGCCCTCGGTTTGTTTCGCAATTTACCTTGACAAAAGGCTTATTAAAAATGCCTCTCAGGCTTGACTGGGAGGCATTTTTGAACAAAATTGCAAAAATACCTG
>JAYFQB010000291.1:0-12111 GCA_034927385.1 Anaerolineaceae bacterium
TTCAGGCTGAACCATTCCGCTGCGCAGCTCGGCGAATGCATCCCGCAAGATGGAAAGGAAACCGGGTTTTTCTCTAATCGCCGCGTAGTGCGTTAGCACGCCGGACTCGTAGGCTTCGCGGACTGTTTCCTGAATCAGTCGGTGCGAGAGCGCGGGCGTGATAACCGGCGTGAAAACCCCGGAACCCTCCAGAATCTCCTGGTAGAAGGTTCGGAAAGCTCCCACCCTGACGCTTATACCCCCACCTGCTTCAGCCAGCCGTTTCTTGAAGTAGGCTGCCTTTTGTGGGCTCGGAACCACGACCCAAACACGGGCAAGCGGTTGTTCTTTTTGAACTGCCAGGATACGATCGATGCACTCAGCCGTCTTGCCTGAAGCCGGCGGAGCGATAATTAGTTTTGGTGTCATAGCTCGTTGCCTTTTATCAAATAAACCTCATCCATCCTCGGCAGAGAACAAGTCTAATCAGTGTAAAACCAACCGCCCTTCTCCCGGTCAAACTCAATTAGTGCCCCCTAGCGATTGATTTCGAAACTGCGGTCATTAAAAATTTCCCTCCTGCGACCTCCAGGATTTTCGCCAACGTGTCCGCGTTGGGATAAGCCCCTCCCGAATATGCCTGTCAATTTCCATAATCCGTTCCAACTGCTGTCGCTGAGACATTGCCACCTGCCTTCACTGAAAGTGAGTGTGCCAAACCGCAGTGCAGCCAGTGGGCACTTGGGAAGCTGGCTTGATTTTACTTGGATTTTGAGCCAGATGGGAAAATGAAGCGCTGGACGCAAACTTAACTTTAATTTCAAAAAACACCCTTTGTAATAACTCCTGATCAGCCTCAGAAAGATTTTTTGTCGAGAGAACCCAGCCAAAGCTTTACGGCAAGTATTCAACCCCCGCCTTGGCAGCGGTTATAATTAAAAATATCGTAAACCGATACCTGACGCATACACGGAACGAGATAATCACAAGGCAAACCATGCAAATGACCATTCTTGAATGTATCCAGAAATACCTGAACTCCGTCAAACTCTCGCGGAGTGCGAATACGTTCCGAACTTACGCCAACGCCATGAACCTGTTCACTGCTGTTCTGAAAGAAAACGGGATTGAGGTTGAGAGTGCGGAAGTTACTTCATTGCCTGAAGACGCAGTGATCTGGATTCTGTCAGCACTCAAGGATTTTTCTTCAGCCACAGAGCAGGTTTACATTACTGCCGTCGTTGGGCTTTTCGAATTCATCGCCGGAGAAAACCTCGCTCAGGTCAATCTTCCCCGCATTCGATTGCTAATCAAACAGCGGGCTCGACGACCGGGCATCCGTCTGCCGCAATTCCCGAAAAACGCGATTGACGTGGTCTTGGATTACGCCTCAGGACTGGTTTCTACTCCAACCGAACAGGAAGCTGACCGGCTAATCAATCTTCGCGACAGGGCGTTCCTGCTGACCCTTTCAGACACAGGCTTGCGCGTGCATGAAGCCTGCAACCTGCGCAGGGGCAACATTGACTGGCTTGAACACCGCGCGATTGTGATCGGGAAAGGCAATAAAGAAGCCGTCGTGCGGTTCTCCAAACGCAGCCTGGACGCGCTGAAGCTATACCTTTCTGAAAGGGCAAATCTGGACGGCAACAGCGGCAAGGCTTTGGCTTCCCAGCCAGTCTTCGCTCGGCACGACCGCGGCGCCGGCAAGAAGGTGAAACCTATTTCCACCACAACCGGCAGGGAGATCGTCAACCAGCGCGTGCGTGAGTCATTGGGCGATGAAGCCGTCGGAACCATCACACCCCACTCCTTCAGACATTACTTTGTCACCACGATTCTCGGCAGCACAGGCAATCTAAAACTCGCCCAGGTGTTAGCACGGCATACCAACATTGCCGTAACACAGCGTTACTCTCACCTTAGCGACAACGAACTGGATCAGGAATACCAGCAAATCTTCGATTGACGCGCTGTTAGTGGTATCATATTGCCTTGAAACCGCATAGCTGAGGAGTATATGACTGAGAATCGTATCAAGGCTCACCCAATTCTGATCGATGATTCTGTAGCAGACATTCCGTTTTATTGGCAAGATCAAACCTTCCTGGCAAAGGAAGGCGAAATGATATCTTCCGCTCTGGTGGCAAATGGCGTAACCATCTTTGGGCACCATCCCAAAGATAATTCCCCCCAGGGGATTTTTTGCGCGAATGGACAGTGTTCACAGTGCATGGTCATCGCCAACTCGCTGCCAGTAAAAGCCTGCATGACCGCGATAACACGCGATATGCGCGTTTTTCCCGCTGAAGGTTTGCCAAAACTCCCTGATGTTCAAATCCCCGAAGGCATCGCCGCTTCAGTTACCCCAACTTATCAAACAGATGTGCTGATCATTGGGGGTGGTCCCGCGGGGCTTTCCGCAGCGATCGAGCTCGGGCAGGCAGGCGTGCCCACGATCCTGATTGACGATAAAACCCATCTCGGCGGCAAGCTGGTTTTGCAAACACACCGCTTCTTTGGCTCAAGCGAGGCGGTTTTTGCCGGAACCCGCGGTATCGACATCGCGAAAAAGCTCGAAACAGCTCTCAGGCAGAACCCCTCAGTGGAAATCTGGGAAAGCAGCACGGCTGTAGGGATTTTTGAGGATAAATCCGTTGGTGCTTACAAAGATGGAAAAGAATACGTCCTCATTTATCCAAAAATGCTGCTGATGGCAACCGGCGCGCGCGAAAAGAGTCTGGCGTTTCCTGGCAACACCCTGCCGGGTATCTACGGCGCGGGGGCTTTTCAGACCCTCGTAAATCGCGACCTTGTTCGCCCCTGCGAGAACCTTTTTATCATCGGCTGCGGAAACGTCGGCCTGATTGCGGGTTACCACGCGATTCAGGCAGGGATAAACGTCTGCGGTTTGGTGGAGGCGGCTCCAGTATGTGGCGGGTATAAAGTCCACAAAGATAAACTGGTTCGTTCCGGCGTGCCGGTATTCACCTCCCATACCGTTCTCGAGGCATTGGGCAAGGATCACGTTGAAAAAGTGGTTATTGCCGAGGTTGACAAGAACTTCAAGCCAATTCCAGGAACCGAAAGGCAGTATGACTGCGACACGGTTCTGATTGCGGTTGGGCTTGATCCGGTCAACGAATTCACCGGGCAAGCCAGGCGCGTTGGTCTACCAGTTTTTTCCGCTGGCGATGCCAAAGAAATTGCCGAAGCTTCAGCCGCGATCTTCTCGGGAAAGATAGCCGGTCGCGAAATCAGCGGTTATCTCGGAAAGTTGACTGATGAAATCCCCGCTGAGTGGGCGGCAATTGAAGAAATCTTAAAATCACGTCCAGGCAAAGTCGTTGAACCGGATTTCCCTGAGCTTGAAGAAGGTGTCTTCCCGATCATGCACTGCACACAGGAGATCCCTTGTGACCCATGCTCAACCGTGTGCCCGCGCCACCTGATCCATGTGGACCCAGAGGACATTCGCCATCTGCCCGAGGTAGATTACTTTGCAGAAAAAGGCTGCATCGCCTGCGGTCGCTGCGTGGCAGTTTGCCCGGGGTTGGCAGTTACACTGGTGGACTATCGAAAAGGCGACAAAAACGCGTTGGTGACCCTGCCATTCGAGCAGGACCCGCTTAGCATTTCCGAAGGGGACGAAATTGAACTGACGGGAACCGAGGGAATGCCACTCGGTAACGCGGTCGTCAAAACGATCAAGAAAGTCAAAGAGCTTGCAAATGGAACACGACTGCTCACGGTTGAGGTTCCACGCGAGATCGCAAAACTCGTTTCCGGGTTGCGGATCATCGGAACCAAGGAACCAACCCCGTTCGAGTTTGACGCTGAGCACCCTGAAAACCTTGCTGATGACGCATATATCTGCCGCTGTGAGAGGGTTAAAGCTGGCGAAATCCGCGATTTGATCCGCGAAGGTGTGCGGGATATCAATCAAATCAAAGCCGTTACAAAAGCAAGCATGGGAGCTTGTGGAGGGAAAACATGTCTGAACATGATCAAACGCATGTACCAGGCGGAGGGGATAACCCTTTCGGAGGTCACGGAAACACCAGTCAGACCTGTTTTTATCGAAATGCCTGTTCGGGTTTTGGCTGGTCAGTCTGCTGAAGGAGGAGAACGCGAATGACCTCACAAACAAACTATGACGTCATCATCGTGGGAGCCGGCTCCATCGGCACGCCAACAGCATACTTCCTGGCGGAAGCTGGTATCAAAGTACTGGTGCTCGATCCCCATCCCAGCACAGGACAAGGTTCCAACAAACACGCCATCGGCGGCGTTCGTGCCACCCATTCAGACCCAGCTAAGTTTTTGTTATGTACCAACGCCATCAACATCTTATCGAACTGGCAAGAAGAACATGGTCAGGATATCGAATGGCGGGCTGGTGGATACAGTTTCGTCGCCTATGATGACCCTACTGAAAAAACCTTAAGAGATCTGATCACCATGCAGCGTGACCTCGGGCTGAATATTGACTGGCTTGACCGTCAGCAAATGCTCGGGCTTGTCCCGGACATCAATCCGGCGGGTTTACGCGGAGGGACGTATTCCCCCGAAGATGGTTCCGCTTCTCCATTGAAGGCTTCTTATGCTTTCTGGCAGGAAGCAGTCAGGAAAGGCGCGGTCTTTCATTTCAACGAGCGTGTTACAGGTATAGAAACCGCGGCAGGAAAAGTACGTTCCGTAACCACCGACAAAGGTCACTATTCCACAAACCGCGTGATTAATGCCGCTGGCTCCTGGTCCGCGGAAGTCGGTAGGCTGGTTGGGCTGGATCTCCCGGTCACGCCAGACGCGCACGAAGGAGGCATAACTGAAGCGGTTCAGCCAATGTTCTCGCCGATGATCGTCGATATCCGTTCCAGACCAGGCTCGAGCAATTTCTATTTTTATCAGCATCCTTCCGGCAAAATCATTTTCTGCGTCACGCCAAATCCTCAGATCTGGGGAAATCTTGACCAGGACACTAGTGCCTTCCTGCCGCTTTCCAGTAAGCGGTTGATTGAAACCATGCCGAAGCTGGCAAACTGCCGGGTGAGGCGAACCTGGCGCGGCACCTATCCTATGACACCGGATGGCAACCCAATCCTGGGCGAAGTGGAAGGCATTGAGGGCTTTCTGCTTGGCACAGGTGCCTGCGGTCAGGGATTCATGCTGGGTCCCGGAGTTGGACAGCTCCTTTCCCACCTGATCCAGGGCACGTTATCCGAGCAGGAACGCCAATGCCTTCGGAGCATGCGCCTGAACAGGGACTGGACAAGCATGGAAAAGCTAAAGTAAGCCCCCGAATTTTGGCTTACAATTAGCTCTGAAATGGACAAAGAGCAATTCATCAATAAGCTGCCCAAAAGCTACTCGTCAACTGAACGTGAGCTTATTCAAAAAGCGTACACATTTGCGGAAGAAGCACATGCGGGGCAAACCCGTGCCAACGGCCTGCCTTATTTCACGCATTGCCTGGGCGTGGCAAACATCCTGCTCGACCTTGAGGCATCCCCAAACATCGTCGCGGCTGGTTTGCTGCATGACGTCCTGATGGATACTCCAGTTTCTGTTGAAACCTTGCGCAAGGAGTTTGGCCGCACCATTACCGGATTTGTGGAAGATGTCACCCGCATCACTGCTCTACCCCAACTTTCGAGGGCAGATCAGCATCCCCCCGAACGAACACCACTGGCGCCATCGACACCTCTCTCTGAACTGAAGCTGTCTGACGATCTGGCTGAGACGCTGCGCAAGATGCTCCTGGCAATCGGCGATGATATCCGTGTGGTGGTGATCAAGATGGCTGACCGCCTTTACAACATGCGGACTTTGAGCTCCCTACCCCTCGACCGGCAGCGGATTATCGGCCAGGAGACGCTTGATGTCTTTGCGCCGCTGGCAAACCGGCTTGGTATCTGGCAGTTCAAGTGGGAGCTTGAGGATCTTGGCTTTCGGTATACCAATCCAGAAAAGTACAAGGAAATATCCGATCAACTCACACTTCGCAGAGTGAAACGTCTCGAAGAAATTGAACGCATCGTGGCTGATTTGCAGGACCTTTGTGCCAAAGCGGACGTAAAGGCGACGATTTCAGGTCGCCCCAAGCATATCTACTCAATCTACAAAAAGATGCAGGGAAAGAGTAAGAATTTTGACTCAATCCGCGATCTGCGGGCTGTTCGAGCTATCGTTGATGATGTGGAGACTTGCTACAAAGTACTCGGCATCGTCCATATGCATTTCCAGCCAATTCCAGGGGAATTTGACGATTACATCGCCGCAAAAAAGCCCAACAATTACCAATCATTGCACACAGCGGTAATTTATAGCGATGGAAAACCGCTCGAAGTGCAAATCCGCACCTGGGAAATGCACCATAACGCGGAGTATGGTATCGCCGCCCACTGGCGGTATAAAGAAAATGCCGCCACCCTTTCGATTGATTACGAGAAAAAAGTGCAATCTATGCGCAATCTTCTTGCGTGGTCACAGGAAGTTGACGACAGCCAGGCTTTGATCGAGGGGATGAAATCGGACATCTTCCACGACCGGGTGTATGTTTTTACTCCCCGAGGAGATGTCGTTGACCTGCCCAATGGGTCAACCCCCATCGACTTTGCCTACCAGGTGCATACGGATATCGGTCATCGCTGCCGCGGCGCGCGGGTGAACGGCAAGCTTGTGACGCTTGATTACACGCTCCATACCGGCGACCAGGTTGAGATCCTGACCGTCAACCGCGGCGGACCGAGCCGCGATTGGTTAAACACGAACCTTGGGTTGGTCAAATCCAGCCGATCGCGATCCAAAATTAAGCAGTGGTTTAAACAGCAAGCCCGTGAGCAAAACCTTGAACACGGCAAACTTCTCATTGAGAAAGAATTCAAGCGGATTGGGCTAACGAACATTGATCTGGATGATTATGTATCCAGCTTCAATGTGCGAACCCTCGATGACTTGTATGTTGGCATTGGCTGCGGCGACATCTCTATTGGCAGGTTGATCACCAAAATTGAGGAACTCAGCAAGCCAAGCCTCGCAGAGCTCGATGAACTGATCCCAGAAACTCCCCGCAGCATTGGTGACAGCGCGGCAGTAACGGTTATGGGTCTTTCGGGGATGGCAACCAACTTTGCCCACTGCTGCAACCCTATGCCTGGTGATGAAATCATCGGCTATATCACACGCGGACGAGGCGTGACCATCCATCGGTCCGACTGCCCGAACGCTCTACGGGTCCGGGACACGGAGCGATTGATCCGGGTGGACTGGGGCAGCGCGACTCAGACCTTCCCGGTTCCCATACAGATCACCTCCTACGATCGGCAAGGGTTGATGGCGGACATCTCCGCCATCCTTTCAAGCGAACCTGCGCGCCTGGTGGACCTCAGTCTGTCCAGCAAGCAGCATATCGTCAAGATTAACCTGATTGTTGAGATTGCCGATATCTCGCAGCTCAGCCGGCTGCTCGCCAGGTTTGAGAATATCCCCAACGTGATTGAAGCAATTCGGGTAAGACCGGGATAACTCACTTGCTTCGCTTTACGGTTTAGGCTTACTAAGGTAAAATGCCCTCGAAAAATAACTATCTTTTTTACGGAGTTTATGAATATGCCAAGAATTCGCTGCCACTATCTGGATTGTATTTTTTTGGATGAACGCTATTGCAGCGCCGCAGCTATTGAGATTAACCCTGACGCAGGCTGCTTAACCTATTCCCCCAACGAAGAGGATCACGCTGGTTCAAGCTGGGAAGATGAAGAACTGGATGATTGGGATGAAATGGGCGGAGAAGATGACCATGAAGATCTCTGGGAAGTGGAGGACGACGAAGACGATGACGACGACCTCTCTGGAGAAAAAGAGGATTATTAGATTCGCCCGATAGATTCCGCGGTGTTTCCGCGTGAAATGGAGTTAGTATGGAAGACCTAAAACCAGCAGTTGCTTTAAATGTCTTCATCGAACCGTATTTTCGAAAAGAAATCTTGCAAAAGGTTTTCGAGAACCTCGATGCTGTCCCTTCTGAATTGCGCCGTGAGTTGATTGCGGATGTGAAAGATAAGGTTAGAATCAGCGGTTTTCGTAACGTGATGTCTGCTCCCCGAGCTCTGTTACTCAGGAATGCTGAGACGGTCTTTGAAAAAGACACCCGTTTTAGCCTGATCGCTCTGAAAAGCTGGCAGTCCCTCTATTCTAAGCATAGTGAAGAACTGAAGAAGAACCTGGTTGATTATGGCTTCTCAATCTCAGACCAGGCTGCAGCGGGGTATCCCGACCCGATCAACACGTTCCTTGAAGGCTGGCCTGAAGGGATCGACTTTGACACCCTGCATGAAAAGCTCACTGCTCAAGCTGCGAACTATCCTCTCACCAAAGACGAAACAGCCCTTCTGAGCATATTATTAACCGGCTACCTGCTGTAGAAAAGAGAGATCATGGACGAACCAACCGGAAAGACCACAATCGCACCAAGCGTGCTGCATACTATCGTCAGGCTTACAACCCTGGCAACACCCGGGGTTTGCCGTCTTAGCAGCCGCGAAGCCCTCGTATCTGTTCCTGAAGATGGCGTAAAAGTCACGCTGCAAGATGGAAAAATTGAAGTTGAAGTCTACATCATCCCTGGCAGCGAGGAAAACACGCGCCTTGTTGCTCAGGACGTGCAGAAGAGAGTTTCCCGGGCAATTACAGAAATGGTTGGCATGGAAGTTGCTCGTATAGACGTGCATGTAACTGATGTCGATATAGAAGCGTAGGTGCAATGAAATCAAGGACAGAGTCGCGCATTTGTGCTCTCCAATCTCTCTATGAGCTCGACCTCACCGATCACTTGCTTGGTGAGGTCGTTGCAGATAGGTCTGGGGCGATGGGTTTGGATGAATCCCAGTACGAGTTTGCACGGATGTTGGCAGCAGGGGTTCGCGAATACGCAGCCAAGTTAGACCTGCTGATTGCCGAACATGCCCCCGAATGGCCTTTGGACCAGGTGGCAGTGATCGATCGTAACATTTTGAGGTTGGCTTTATGGGAAGTGGCAGTTTACCGGAAAACCCCTCTTAAAGTTGGGATCAATGAAGCGGTTGAGCTGGCGAAAGCCTTTGGCACGGATAGCTCCGCTCGTTTCGTAAATGGTGTTTTAGGAAGCCTTGCAGACAATATCGAGACAATTACACAGACTCTAAACAAGTAGCAGGTTGCCATGCCCACAATAAAAAACCAAATAGCCATCCGACTGACCTTGAGTTTGTTGGTCGCAAGTTTTTTGTTTGGATGCGCTATTCGCATCGACCCTACTGATAAACCAATTTCCACCAAAAGCCCTGACATCCCCGGAAAAGTTACCTCACCGGACTTGATTCCACAGGAATTCTCCGTAGTGCTGCGTACTCCAGTCACTTCCGACACCCAAGTGGCAATTGACATCTTCGATGAAGTAAGCGGCATGCTTTATAACATCGAACGTTACCCGCTTACATACCAGCCCGATGGCAGTTTTGCGGGCATGTTAATGCTCCCCGAGAATTCCGTCCTGCGGTATCGCTATGTGATGACGGCTCCGATTGAGGATATGGAACGAAAGGCAGATGGAACCCCCGTTGGGTACAGGATCGCTTTTGTTCAAAAGAATGCGGTGTTTAACGATGTTGTCTCCGGCTGGTCCACTTCTCCTTATGTTGGCCAAACCGCGAAACTAAACGGCATTGTTCACGACAGCGCCAGCAACCAACCCCTACCGGATGTTCTGATCAATATCGCCGGTTATCAAACTTTTACGGATATGACTGGTAGGTTTGTGCTGAACGATCTGCCTGTCGGAGTGCATGTGCTCAGCGCGGTTTCGATTGACGGCAGCCATATGACTTTCCAGCAGCAGGCAAACCTTGTGGCTGACCTCTCGACCCCTGCTGTAATCCAAATGAGCCCCCTGCCAAAAATTACCGTTACTTTTATCCTCGAACCCCCAACCGAAGCGATTGGCGCGCCGATTAGGATTGCCGGTAACTACGCGCAAACAGGGGGAATATACAGCGATAACTCCCAAGGTTCTTATGCTTCACGCATGCCTCTGCTGACGCGTAATGAAGACGGAACCTACTCCATCCAACTCAGCCTCTACGCTGGTAGTGTTTTCCGGTACAAGTACACCTTGGGAAATGGTTTTATAAATGCCGAGCGGGATAAAAACAGCGGGCTGGTTTTGCGTTCCATCGTCCTTCCGGACCAAGATGTAACCATCAAGGATAAAGTCGATACCTGGCGCGTAGAGGGTCAGAACCCCACCACCATTATTGCCCAGACGCCTGAGTCAACACCTCCTGGGGATAGTGTAAGTATCCAATTTATTACCAATCATGCGCATCAACCAATTCCCATGTGGCCTATGGGTGAACACCAATGGATGTTTATTTTCTTTGGCAGTTCCAGCCTGGGTACTGCAACCTATCGTTTCGCCCGTAACGATCAGGTCAGCTTATCGGTTGACTCCGTCAGCAGCGCTGATCCATACCGGGTCGATTACACATCTGACGCCCCTCAAACCATCCAGATCGAACGATGGACATCCTGGAATGACGAAGGCACCCTCCCCCAGCAAATTGGCACCGCAACGACAGAACGCCTGGTTGGAGTGGAATTGCTCCCCGGTTACAATCCTGGGTTTCTACCCAGATACCGCCAACTTCCAGCGGAGTTAAAAAATTACGGTTTCAACTGGCTGATCTTCACCCCCACATGGACTGTTGTCGAGCGCCAGGGGCTGCCGGCTCTCGAGTTTGACAACAACAGCTCGATCCTTTTATCCGAGTTGGCAGAAATTACATCCCTCGCGAAAGCCAACGGCTACACGGTTGCTCTCTATCCGCAAATAATCTTCCCCGGTTCATCCCCTGATAGTTGGTGGGAATCTTCCCAGAAAAGCCAGGTTTGGTGGCAACAATGGTATGCTGAGTATGAGCGTTTCGTCATGAATTTCAGTCAATTTTCGAATGTGAATGGAATTGATCAACTTATCCTGGGAGGTGCAGGGGTTGAAGCAAGCCTTCCCGGCGCGTTGAAGACCAGCGGCTCGAATTTTGGCACGCCGAAAACCGCTGAGCAGCTTTGGACGGATCTCCTGAAAAAAGTAAAAACCTATTACACAGGTCAACTGCTTTTCAGCCTCTCGGCGGACGATGGAAATATTCCCTCTTATAGTTTCTACGATCAGATTGACGCGTTTTACCTCACATTGAGCGATGAGGATCTGCCTGCTTACACCTACGATTTGTACTCTGTTGGAACCTACATCGACGGATCTGTTCAAGCGTTTTATGATCAAACATCAAAACCGCTTTTCTTCGGCATCGGAGCAGCCTCACTGACGAGTAGTCGAATCGATTCCGGGTCAACTTCGGGCTCACTGGTCAGCCCGTTTTCAGTAGAATATGGCACGGGCAATGTGGACCTTGACTCGCAGGATTACTTCTACCAGGTTTACACTGCAGCTCTGGCTGAGCGGGGAAGGGTCAGCGGAATCAGTACCCGCGGGTTCTTCCCTGTTCTGACATTAACGGACTTTTCATCGTCGGTTTACGGAAAGCCAGCGATGAATTCTTTCATTAGTCTCACCACACAAAATAACTAAGAGGAAGGTACATGAAAACATTGAACGAAGCAATAAGATCTGAGTTGAACAAAATTGGGTTATCTGATGCTGTAGAAATTCGCTACAACCTCAACAAGGCTGAGCTGATCACGCAGGCAGTTCTGGATGGCGAAGGCGTGCTGAGCGATTCTGGCGCGTTGGTAGTCAACACCTCGCCTTTCACGGGTCGGTCTCCTAACGACAAATACCTGATCAACAATGGTGACCCGGATCTTTGGTATGCTTCTGGCACTGAGTCGCTTACGGACAAGCAATTTGCCAACCTTCAAGCCAAACTTCTGAAAAAGATGAACACTGAGAGGTTGTATGTCCGCGATGTCTACGCTGGCGCCGACCCGGCGAACACTGCCCGTGTGCGTGTGATCACCGACCTTGCCTGGCAAAGTCTGGCAGCTTCCAATATGTTCATCGAATCTGACTCGGATGAGCCTCATGTTGACCCGGATTTCACTCTCCTGGTATCCTCACAGTTTTCCGCGGACCCC
>JAYFQB010000342.1:0-5087 GCA_034927385.1 Anaerolineaceae bacterium
ATTCTCTCGCCGCGGCGGCATCCTGGACGCATGGTCACATTCGAGTGTTTGGCCCGTCCGCATCGAGTTTTTCGGTCCCGAAATCGATACGCTGCGGTTGTTTGACCCAACTACACAGCGCACCACCGGCAAGCTCGACCAGGCTGTGCTTTTCCCGGCTTCCGAAGCGCTTGCTCTCAACGCATCTACCGAGGGAGAGCTTCCCTACCAGCCCTCCGAGCTGGAAATCCCCACACTTTACCGTTTTCCTTCCAGCCTGGTGGATTACCTTCCCAAGGAAGCCCTGGTGCTTCTGGATGGTGAGGAGTTCGTTGAGGCTGCCGCGAACGATATCGAAGAGGAGTCCACCCAGCGCCGGGCAAACCGGATCGCCAGCCACGACCTGGCGGAAGACGCGCCAATCCCTTACCTCACCTGGTCCGAACTTGCTGACGCTCTCAGCCAACACCAGTTGCTCGAGCTCGGTCACACAAACGCCGAAGGCGGCTCTTCGCTTTCCGCGGCGTTTACGTCTGGTCCGCGCTTTGCCGGCCGGCTCAAAGATTACCAACACCACATCGAGACCCTCAACCACACCAACACAACCTGGACGGTCGTTTCCCGCCAGGCTGCCCGCTTGAAGCAGCTTTGGTCAGAAACCCATCCCGAAATCAGCAGCGAAGAAACCCAGCATCATTTTATGGAAGGGTCAATATCCGGTGGCTGGATCCTGAACCAAGGCAATATCCAGCAGGACTTGCTCTCGGACAGCGAAATTTTCGGCTGGAGCCGTCCGCAGCCGCGCCGCCGCCCCATGCCCAAAACCGAGGTCCCCGAAACCGCATACGCGGACCTGAAACCCGGGGACTGGGTCGTGCATGTAGACCATGGCATTGGTAAGTTCATCGGGCTCCACACACCCAAAATCGACGGTGTCCAACACGAATACCTAACCATCGAATACAAGGACAATGACATTCTCTATGTCCCCATTCACCAGTCCGATCGGGTCACCCGCTACATCGGTCCCGAAAGCGGTCCTCCTGGCTTAAGTCGCCTGGGTGGGGCAGATTGGGACCTAACCAAAAGCCGGGTCCGCCACGCCGTCGTGGAAGTGGCGCAGGACCTCCTGGAACTCTACGCTAAGCGCCAAACCGCGGAAGGCTACGCCTTTGATCCGGATAATGACTGGCAAAAAGAGCTGGAAGCCTCCTTCCCCTACATCGAAACGCCCGACCAACTTCTGGCAATCCAACAGGTCAAAGCCGACATGGAATCCAGCCGCCCGATGGACAGGCTGCTTTGCGGTGACGTCGGCTACGGCAAGACCGAGGTTGCCTTGCGTGCCGCTTTTAAAGCCGTGACAAACGGCAAACAAGTCGCGGTTTTGGTGCCAACCACAGTGTTGGCTCAGCAGCACTACGAAACCTTCCGCCAAAGGCTTTCAGTTTTTCCTGTTACCGTTGAAATGCTTTCACGCTTCCGATCAAACAAAGCCCAGGACGAGATCATCCGCATGACTGCTGAGAAAACCGTGGATATCCTGATCGGCACACACCGCCTGCTCTCTGCGGATGTCAAATTCAAAGACCTTGGGCTGGTGATCATCGACGAGGAACAGCGTTTTGGCGTGACCCACAAGGAACACCTCAAAAAACTGCGTTCCGAGGTGGACGTGCTCACCCTCACCGCCACCCCAATCCCACGCACGCTCTACATGGCACTCAGCGGCGTCCGGGATATCTCCAACATCAACTCCCCACCCGAAGAACGCCTGCCAATCATCACCCACGTCGGACCATACGATCAAAAATTGGTTCGCGAGGCGATTGTGCGTGAGCTCGACCGCGGTGGGCAGGTGTTTTTTGTCCATAACCGCATCCACTCACGCCCGGCGGTCTACAACCACCTGTCACCGCTTGTGCCCGAAGCTCGAATCGGCATCGGGCACGGAAGGCTGCCCGAGGAGCAGCTCGCCGAGGTGATGCAGCAGTTCACAGCCGGGCAGATCGATGTGCTTCTCTGCACCTCGATCATCGAATCCGGCTTAGACATCCCCAACGCCAACACACTGATCATCGACCGGGCGGACACGTTCGGGCTCGCCCAGCTCTACCAACTGCGCGGGCGGGTTGGACGTGGTGCCCAGCGGGCGTTTGCCTATCTCTTCCGTGATAAGCGCCGCGCCCCCACCGCCGAAGGCGAGGAACGTCTCGAAGTCCTGGCAGATAACTCACAGCTCGGCGCGGGCTACGCCATTGCCATGCGTGACCTTGAAATGCGCGGCGCGGGAGACTTGCTGGGCACACGCCAGTCTGGCTACATCGCGGCTGTCGGCTTCCACCTCTACACCAAGCTGCTCGGGCAAGCCGTAAAAGCCATGCGCGGTGAAACCGGGCTTCCGATCGACCCCTCCATCGAAGCCCCCAGCCTGAACATCAATGTTGAGCTGCCGCTTTCAAGCGAAATTCCAACCAGCTACATTCCCGACCAGGAATTGCGCCTAAAGCTCTACCGCAGAATCGCCTCACTCCGCAGCGAAACCGAAATCGCCCAGACCGAGATCGAGTTCGGTGACCGCTTTGGTCCCGTCCCGGAAGGCGTGCAGGATTTACTCTATCAGATGAAAATCAAGTTGCGCGGCGAAGCCGCGGGGATCGAATCGATCAGCATCAATAACAACCAGATTTTGCTTTCTTATCCTGCCTTGCCAAATGGCATCAAGGATCGGGGGCTGCCGGATATTGACCCCAATGCCCGCGCTGGCAAAAATGGTTATTGGGTGAACATCACAGATTTGAGCAGCGAAGAATGGAAAACCCGCCTGTTAAACATTCTGCAGAAAATTCAGAAAAGCCTGACTTCCGCCTGAGGAATTCCCAAAAACAACGTTTTTTTAGCTTGTGATACAGTTAACATCTGATGAATAACCTTCGAAAACTTTTGGTATTGCTGAGTTTCACGCTTGTGTTAGGCGGGATTGGCTTGATTGCCTCCCACCTCTGGCACGCGTATACTTTGGTCGTGGATGGTCAAACGCTCAACGTCCAGACAATCGCCTTCAGCCTGCGCGGGCTACTTGCCAAACTCGGCTACACACTTCAACCTGAAGACCGCGCCTCGGTGGAACCAGACCTCTTCACCTTAACTTTGCCGAGCCGTCTAACCCTGACGCGCGCGAGGCTGGTGGAAATTGACACCCAAAACCAAAACCTAACACTGCAAACCGCCGAACTGCTGCCAGCCAACCTGCTGCAACAAGCCGGTATCCGCCTCTTCCCAAAAGACGTGGTAACTCGCGACGGCGTGGAAATCAATCCCTACCTGCCCTTGCCCGACGGAACGGATGTAAGCCTGGTATACCAACCGGCAAAACAGGTCACCCTCGAGTTTGATGGCAGCACCCTGCTGCTTTACACACAAAAATCAACTCTATCAGAAGCCCTCACAGAAGCCAGCATCCATTTGCAGCCTGCGGACCGCCTTTCCGCCCCACCAGAAACTCTCCTCAAAGCTCAAAACACCTTCAGCCTCGCGAAAGCCCAGGAAATCCTGGTCACCGTTGGCAGCCAAACCATCAGCGGTTTGTCCGCTGCCGCTTCTGTTGGTGAAGCCCTCAGGGATTTGGGCGTATCCCCCCAATACCTCGACCGTGTAACCCCGCCTGAGGATGAGCCGCTCCCCGCGGACGGCAGAATCTCGCTCGTCCAGGGAACCGAAAACATATCCTTGGTCAAGGATGAAACAACCTACGGCTACTCCTACCAGCTTGACCCTGAAGCCGAGTTGGACTCAACCTCCGTCATTACTCCCGGTCAGCTTGGGCTGGTAATCTCACGCCAACGCAGCCGGCTTGAAAATGGTGTGGTGGTGCAATCTTCGGAAGAAGCTCCCTGGAAGGCATCCGACCCCGCCGATGCTGTGTTGGGCTGGGGAACGATGGTGGTCGTGAAAACGGAAGTGGTAGACGGTCAAACGCTTGAGTACTGGCGCAAAGTAAGCGTCTATGCCACCTCATACCACCCTTCCGAGTTTAGCTATGGAGCCCTGACTCGTTCAGGCTTATCGCTCACCAAGGGCATAGTGGCTGTAGCTGCCTCCTGGTACAACGGGCTGGAATTGCAGCCGGTTTATGTTCCGGGTTACGGGCATGGAATCATTGGCGACTCTGGTTATGGCATTCCAGGGCAATACTGGATTGATCTGGGGTATGATGATGAAAACTACGTTTCCTGGCACGAGTGGACTGTCATCTATTTTCTGACCCCCGTTCCGGCTTACGTCACAGCGATACTGCCATGAGCCTCGATTTCCTCAACATCCACCCACTCCTGAAGCGTTACGATATCCATCCCAAAAAATCGCTTGGGCAAAATTTCCTTGTCGAGCCAGCCGGGCTAACCCGCGCGATCAACGCCGCCGAACTTAGCGGCGAGGAAGAAGTGTTGGAGATCGGCGCGGGGCTCGGCAGCCTGACCTACCTTCTGGCTCAAACCTGCGCCAGCGTAACCGCTGTGGAAATCGACCCGCGCATGCTCGCGCCGCTCAGTGAAGCCCTGAAACCGTTTGCTAACGTCAGGATCGTTCAAGGTGACATCCTCGAACTGGACCCCGCCAGCCTCGTCTCGCAGGAAAACTATGTAGTAGTGGCAAACATCCCCTACTACATCACTTCCGCCATTATCCGCCGCCTGCTCGAATCCAACCCAAAGCCTTCCCGCGTAATCCTGACCATCCAAAAAGAGGTCGCCCAACGGATCACCGCCCGGGATGGCAAGATGAGCTTACTCTCCCTTTCGGTGTTTGTTTTCGGGGAACCAACCATCGCGGGGACCATCCCAGCCGGCAGCTTTTTCCCCGCGCCAGATGTCGATTCGGCGGTTTTAGTCATCCGCCTTCATCCCGAACCACTCATCCCAGCCGAAAAACTCGACCGTTTTTTCAGGCTCGCCCACGCAGGTTTCGGGCAAAAGCGCAAAACCCTTCGGAATTCACTTTCATCCGGGCTGAGCCTCCCTGCCGCTGAAATCGAAGCCCGCCTGCTCGAAGCACGGATTGAACCCTCCCGCCGCGCCGAAACCCTCACCATCGCTGAATGGGCAAGGCTT
>JAYFQB010000295.1:0-8507 GCA_034927385.1 Anaerolineaceae bacterium
GGTTTCCATTTTCAAAGCGGTAATTGCCGGCATCCGCAGCCGAAAACCCTTCGAGGATCCCGAATCCCGGCTTGGCTGGTATGTCATCCTGGCGACCATTCCGGCTGGTTTGGGAGGATTGCTGCTGAAAATTAAGGTAGAGGCGGCTTTTTCACGCCCGGTGATCACGGCTGTCTTGCTGTTTGTGACCGCGGTTATGCTGATGCTGGCAGAAATTTTCTCGCGCAAAGAACGCAGCCTCGAGAGTATCTCCCTTCTGGACGCGGTAGTGATGGGGTTTTTCCAGTTGCTGGCGATATTCCCGGGCATATCCCGCTCCGGCGCGACGATCAGCGGCGGGCTGAGCCGTGGTTTGAAGCGCGAAGCAGCCGCCAAATTTTCTTTTCTGATGTCCATTCCAATCATGCTGGCGGCGGGTTTGCTTTCAGTCCTGGACCTGGTAAAGGTGCCGGATGTGGGCAGTTTCTTGCCGGTTTTGAGTGTAGGTTTTTTCGCGGCGTTAGGGATCGGATACCTCAGCATCCGTTGGTTGTTGGGCTTCCTGAAAACTCGTTCGCTGATCCCATTCGCGGTGTATTGCGCGGTGGTATCAGTGCTGACGGTTTTTATTGCCTATTTCCGTTAGTCTTTTTTGAGGCGAGGAAAAGCCCTGTTTCTTTGCGGATTCGGATTCCTCCATCCCGGTCAATGCGTGCCTGGAAAAACATCCGCAACGCTTCGCGTTGGTCAGGGGGAATGAGCTGCTGCACCCTGGGTGTTGAGTAAGCGTAATCCACCAAGGGTTGAGCTTCGGTGACCCACAAGTCCCCAACATAATCATGCCTCTCCACCTGCCCAAACCACTGACACAGCTGCTCTTTGCCGTTTTCGAGGTTAAACCTGAGCGACATCGTATGCAAACCGCCATAAGCGGGGATAAATTCCGTCAGCAACTCATCGAGATCCGTCATGTAGTTTTCGCCGTTGGTCGCAGCCATCATCCCGCCGTCTGGTTTAAGCACCCGCGCGACTTCCGCGAGCGCCCGCGGGATATCCGGCACGTGGTAGAGCATGTGATTGGCAGTCACAAAGTCGAAACTCTCGTCCTCAAAATCCAATTTTGAGGCATCCATGCAGCTCAGGCTAAACCGTTGATCTCCTTCAAGCTCCGCGTGGGCTTCCGCCAACATACCTTCCGAAAGGTCAGTCAAAACGATCCTGGCATCCGCCGCGAACCGCTTTCGGTTTGCCCGCCATTGCGTGGCGTTCCCACAACCAAGCGCCAAAAGACGCTTACCACTTAGGTCCGGCAAATAACCAAAAATGAAGTCTTCCCAGTTCTGGCTGCTGGTAGAAAAACGCTTGTGAATCTGAATCCGGGCGTTTAGATTATCCGCCGTGCGGTACTGCACCTGGCGCAGGTATTCCCGATCGAAACCGTCCGCCTCGGGGTTCATCCGTTTTTATGGTGCCGTGTCAGAGCGGCTTGCATGCGGTTGACCGCCTCCTGCAAATTTGCCCTTGTCGTGCCAAAGTTGAGCCGCACGAAATCGCCGCATTCCGGACCAAACGTGATGCCCTCATTCAAACCAACCCGCGCCTCGCGCAGGAAGAATTCGTAGGGGGGCTCGTTCAGCCCAAGCTCACCGCAATCCACCCAGGCGAGGAAAGTCGCTTCGGGTATGTTCCAACGCACGCCGCCTAATTGAGACCGGAAAGCCTCGTCCAAAAAGTCCCGATTCTCCTGCAGATAGCGGTTTTGCTCAGCAAGCCATGCGTCCCCTTCGGCATAGGCGGCTTGCGCGGCAGTCAGTGAAAGCAGACCTGGGCAGCCAATCAAACCGTTGCAGAAGGAAAGGAAAGTATCCATCAATTCAGGATTCTGGATGATATAAACCGAAGCGTGCAAGCCAGCAATGTTGTAGGTTTTGCTTGGCGCCATGAAGGTGATGGTGATGGCTGAAACTTCCGGGGAAAGGGACGCTATTGGGATGTGTTTGCGGTTGTCATAGACCACATCGCAGTGGATTTCATCCGAAATAATCAGTACGTTGTGCCTGAGGCAAATTTCTGCCAGGCGGGTGAGCTCCTCGCGGGAGAAAACCCTGCCGGTAGGGTTCTGTGGATTACAGAGGATGAAAGCTCGCACGTGATCGGCGACAATTTGCTGCTCAAACCGATCAAAGTCGATCTGATAGGTGCCGTCCTGCCCCTGAAAGAGCGGGTTTTGCACGCCCATCAGCCTGGCGGAATCCGGCGCGCTGATAAACGGCGGGTATGCAGGGGTTTGGTAAATCACGGAGTCGCCGGGTTGACAAAACGCGCGAATTGCCGCGTTAAACCCGGTAACGATGCCGGGGATGTAACCGATCTGGCTCATCTGGACATCCCAATCATATAGACGCTTCAGGCGTTGAACAACCGTCTGGTTGAGCTCCACGGGAGGCGCGCCATAGCCGAAGATTCCATGATCAACCCTCTCGTGTAAGGAGCGGATTACAGCTTCAGGACATCTGAAGTCCGTATCTGCAACCCACATCGGTAAAACATCCTCGTCAAAACGATTCCACTTAATACATTCCGTATTACGGCGCTCAATTACCCGATTAAAGTCCATAGAATTCTCCTCACCGCTATTCTAAACCCGAGTTTGGCTTAATGGTTAAGGTTGGGGCAATTCTTCTCCAGGCAGATGCCGGATCGGGGTCCTTTGGTATACTTAGGCGTAATGAAAATCCTGCGGTCAATTTACAAATTAGCCGATTTCCCCGAATACCTGCCCGCGTGCGTCGCGGCAACACTGCTGGGGGGTGCGGTTGGCGGTGAAGGTCCCATCCTGCGCCTTGGGATTGCTGTCCTTGCCAACCTTCTGCTTTACAGCTTCGCGGTGATCTACCAAAAGACGGAAAACGCGCCAATGGCGGCTGTGCAGCCGAACGGAAAAACAACCAACCCGATTGCCTCCGGTGAAATTTCGGTCAGGTTTTCCCAGACCCTCAGCGCGATTGTCGTGTTGGTTTGCCTGGCTCTAAACGCGCTGCTCGGTCCGCTCAACATCGCCCTTGGTTTGCTCGGGGTGATCATCTCAGTCGCGCTCTCGCACCGCTCCATCAGCCTCGGCAGCAACCCATTGATGCGCCTGGGCAAGCAGCAAGCCCTGCTTTCCGCGATTTTTGCCTTCTCTGGCTATCTGGCAAGCGCTAACACGGTCAACATCGAAGCCATGCTGCTCACCAGCTTTATCCTGGCACTTGGCTTCCTTTTCGCCGCCTGGACCACTCAGAAAACCACCAGGATCCTGAGCAAACCCCTAATGGTGATCCTGTTGGTTTTTGTCGTCAGTTCGGCTTACATCCTTTTCATCGTCCTGGAGCTCATTCCAGCCTGGGTGCTGATTCTGATTGCACTGTTCAGCGCCGCGCTTTCTTTCGTGAAGCATCGCTACAACCCAAACCAGCAGAGACTACCGCAAATTTTGTTCGATTCTGTGGCAATTTCGACCGCTGTTTCCCTCGTCATCAGTAACCTGGTGAAGGCATTCTTCTAACAACTGGAAAACTTATGGAAAACAACTTAACGCCCCTCATTCTCGAAGCCTCTCCCAAGTGGAAGGATTATCAACTGCTCGATAGCGGCGATGGCAAAACGCTTGAACGTTTTGGTCCTTACTTGCTCATTCGTCCGCGTCCTCAGGCAATCTGGGCGAAGAGCCTTCCCTCCAGCGAGTGGAAGAAAGCCCACGCGCTGCTCTTTGAGGAACAGCAGGAATATGGCGGCAAGTGGACTCTGTTGAATCCGATGGAAAAGAGCTGGAAGCTTTCTTACGGCAGCATGCGTTTCCAGGCGCAGCTCTCAAGCTCACGCCATGTCGGGGTTTTTCCCGAGCAAGCGAGCCATTGGGATTGGATGACGGAACGCATCACTGCAGCTCGTAAGCCATTCAAAGTCCTGAACCTTTTCGGTTACACTGGTCTGGCGAGCGTGGCAGCCGCGGCTGCCGGCGCGGAAGTCACCCATGTGGACTCCTCAAAGCATGCCATCAGTTGGGCAAACCTGAATATGAAGCTCTCTGGCTTATCCGACAAGCCCGTCCGTTGGATAGCGGAAGACGCTCTGAAGTTCGTCAAGCGTGAAGCCCGCCGCGGCAACACTTACCAGGGCATCATTATGGACCCGCCAAAATTTGGGCGTGGTTCAAGCGGCGAAGTGTGGGACTTTTTTAAACGAATGCCCGAGCTGATTGAAGCCTGCCGCTCACTGGTGGCAAAGGACGCGGGCTTTGTGATCCTGACCGCTTATGCGATCACGGCTTCAGCGGTGATCACGCGCCAGGCGATGGAAGAGATTGTGGGCAAACACGGCGAGTTTACCACCGGCGAGTTGGTAACCGTTGAAGAAAGCGCGGGTCACGTGCTTTCACACGCCATCTTTACCCGCTGGCGTCCGTAGGCTTAGCCTTCAGGCTGGGCTTGATCGTTCGCTGAGAGATCGGTCACCAACACGCGATCCACGCGGTGACCGTCCATATCCACGACCTCGAAGCGCCAGTGGTCCCAATCGAAAACCGCCCCGGTTTTCGGAATGCTCCCTAACTGGTTCATCACAAAACCGCTCAGGGTCTGAAAACCAGCCTTATCTTCCTCGGGGAGTTCGTCAACGTCCATGATCTCTTTGAGTTCGTCAATTGGTATCAACCCGTCCACCAGCCATGTGCCGTCCGAACGGAGAACGACATCCTGGTCTTTGTCGTGTTCGTCGAGTGGAATATCACCAACAATCGATTCCAACACGTCATAGAGGGTCACAAATCCCTCCACGCCGCCGTATTCATCCAAAACCAAAGCGTGGTGGATACCAGTCTCCCGGAATTGCTCAAATGCCTTGACTGCCTGCATGTTGCCAGGGAAGAAGAGCGGTTCGCGTATATAGGCTTCCAGGTTGAACTGCGGGCTGTGGATATCCACTCCCAGGAGGTCTTTGGTATTGATATAGCCTAAAGACCGGTCCAGATCGCCATGCGCCACAGGCAAGCGGGAATAACTGCTCTCCATCAGGTCTTTGACGATCTTATCGTGGTCATCATCCAGGTTAATCCAGTCCAGTTCGGTATGCGGGGTCATGATTGCGTCCACACGGCGGTCAGTGAAACGGAAAACTCCATCCACCATCGTCTGTTCTGCTTCATCAAAGACGCCAGTCTGTCGTCCTTCCTGGATATATCCCTTTAGCTCCTCTTCGGTGATTGTCGGTTCCTTGGTGACGTCGATGTTGAAAAGCTTGATCCCGAAGTTTGTTGAAGCACTCAACAGTTTGGTTAGCGGACGCATCACCCGCGAAAGACCTTTGATCATCGGTGAAAGCCTGGTCACAACATCCTCAGGCTTACTGACGGCGATTCGTTTGGGGATAAGCTCACCGATCACAATCGAAAAATAGGTGATAACGATCACGACAAGGATTAGCGCGGCAATTTCAGCAAACGGCGCCAGCCAGGAAACGCGCTTAAAAACCTCAGCCAGGGGTTGTGAAAGTTGAGCGCCTCCAATACCGCCGGCGAGGGTGTCGATCATGGTGATCATAATCTGAATCGCGGAGAGATATTGCTGGTCGGGGTCCTGCAGCAGCTCCAAACCATCCGAAGCGCCTTTCAACCCGTCTTCAGCCCGAGCCAAAAGGCGGGTTTTCTTCGATGAAACCATGGCGATCTCATACATAGCAAAGACGGCGTTCACCAGGAAGAGGATAAAAATGAAGATGATATTAAAGTAAACTGGCATTTCTGATTATAAACTTTCTGCCCGAAATGAGCTCATGGCAGCAATTTTACCAGAGTCGTGCTGGCTGCCTGATAATACGGTTAAAACCAAACGTGAACCGATAAGTTTGCGGGATAAGGGGGGACTGGTTCTGGGTATTCTCACGGGGTTTAGAACGCTTATGTGATAAGCTCATCGGTCAGGAAGTCAGCCCGGTTGTTATAGACCATAAAGACGCGATTGTCAATAAAGTCAAAACGGCTGATCGCGCAATTGTTGTAGATCAAACGATAACCGAGTTTGCGGTTGTCGGGCTCTTCTGGCGATATCTGCAGCATGGCTCGCATCAGATAATTGCTAAAGCCCCCATGCGTCACAATCGCCAGGCGGTCATCCGACCCCATGTGCCGTTCTTTAATCCAGTTCAAAACCTCTTGCGCGCGTAGTAATGGCAGACTGCTGTCTTCTTTTCCGCCTCTCCACCACCCTTTGTCGTCAATTGGCTTTGCCAGGATGAGATCAGGGTAATGAGTCGCAAGAAACTCCCTGTTGATGCCATACTCCCAACTGGTTTCCACCAGATCGTCAACCACAAGCTCGCGGAATATCCCGCCCACTTCATGCGCATCGGGCAAACCGCGCAAAGGAAGCCCAAGCCGGCGGGAAATGATGCTGCCCGTGTGGATGGCGCGCTTCATCAGGCTGCAATAAACGTGGGTCAGCCCAAAACCGTGCCTGTTCTGTGGATCGCGCCAGAAATCCTCTTCGTTCTCTTTGGGAAAAGCAAGAAACTCAGCCAGCAGCTCCGCCTGACGCACACCTTTTTCGGTGAGTGTGGGATCAGAAACAGGAACCGTGGAACGACCATCCAGCGTTTCCCAGCGGGCATTGTTTGTGGACTGTCCGTGACGGATAAGATAAAGCTCCATGATGTTTCCTGGCGGTATTATACACGCTCATGCCACTATAAAAGCTTTTTGTGCAGGTCAGGGAGAATTTCCAGCCAGTCCCCCTTTTTGAGCGCAACCATCTGAGGGAACCAGTGCAAACGGTCTTTGAGAGTGTTATAATCTCAGTCCGAATTCATTGAGAGACAAAAACCTATGTTAGATAAACTTGAAGCAATCCTCGACCGCTTTGCGGAACTTGACCGCCGCCTGGCTGAAGCCGGCACTGATTTTCAACTCATTGCCGAGCTTTCCAAAGAACGCTCCGACCTGGAGCCAATCGTGAACCTTGCCCGTGAGTACAAGGAAAACGTGGCGAAAGTTGAGGAAACTGAAACATTAATCGGCGACGCTGAAGGCGAGCTGTTGGAGATGGCTCATATGGAGCTCGAAGAGCTCAAGTCCCGCCAGGTTGAGCTGGAAGCGGAGCTAAAAAGTATGCTGATCCCCAAGGACCCGCGCGATAACCGCAACGTTATTGTTGAGATCCGGGCGGGGACTGGCGGCGATGAAGCCGGCTTGTTCGTCGCAGATTTATTGCGTATGTATTTGAAATATGCGGATATTCACCACTACAAAACCGAGATTATTTCCTCCAACGAAACCGGCATCGGCGGCTTTAAAGAAGTTACCTTCTCCGTCAAAGGGCGCGGAGCGTATTCGCGCTTCAAGTTCGAGTCGGGTGTACACCGCGTGCAGCGCGTGCCCGAAACCGAATCGCAGGGGCGTATTCACACCTCCACCGTTACCGTCGCCGTTCTGGCGGAAGTGGATGACATCGAAATCGACATCCCCGATTCGGATATCGAAATTGACGTGTTTAAGTCAGCTGGGGCTGGCGGCCAGAACGTTCAGAAGAACATGACAGCCGTCCGCATCCACCACAAACCCACCGGCATTATTGTTGCCTGCCAGGACGAACGTTCGCAACTGCAAAACCGCCTGAGGGCGATGAGCGTCCTGAGAGCCCGTTTGTACGATATGGAGCACGAAAAGCGTCAAAACGAACTCGACGCCACACGACGTTCCCAAATCGGCACTGGCGAACGCTCCGAGAAAATCCGAACCTACAACTATCCGCAGTCGCGCGTGACGGATCACCGCATCAACACCTCTTCCTATAACATTGCCGGCGTGATGGATGGCTACGAGCTGGACACTTTCATCGAGGAGCTGCAGCACGCCGAAGAAGCCGAACGTCTGGCAAATTTCGAAACGAATGAATGAGGATAGAAAGCAATCCGCGAATAACCATATTGAGCAGCCCTATCAGGCAGCCTTGATTTTGCTCGCGCATGTGCTTCAGAAGACCAAAACCTGGGTTCTGGCGCATCCCGAAACCCACCTCAACCCTGACCAAAAAACACAATTGGAGGCATTAGTCCAACGTCTTCAAGCGGGAGAACCCCTGCCCTATCTAACCGGAAAGCAGGCATTTTTTGGGTTGGATTTTGCCGTGAGCCCGGCTGTGCTCATCCCCCGCCCGGAGACGGAGCTGCTGGTTGAGGAAGCCCTCGACTGGCTTGATGGTCATCCAGGCGCAACTCACGCTCTGGACGTGGGTACTGGCTCGGGCTGCATCGCCGTAAGTTTGGCTACACGCAAGCCCTGGCTCTCCATCAACGCGACTGACCTTTCCGCGGAAGCCCTGAAACTGGCGGAGCAGAATGCCGAAACAAACCATGTGCGGGACCAAATAATGTTCGAACAGGCGGATCTGATGCCTTCCGTTGACCAATCTTTCGACCTTGTATGCGCCAATTTGCCCTACATCCCTACCAATAAACTCGAGGAAGTCAACACACTTGGCTTCGAGCCAACCCTG
>JAYFQB010000184.1:0-2365 GCA_034927385.1 Anaerolineaceae bacterium
GGGTTTGAGAGGATGGCATGCATCGCTGGAGGCACGAGCACATTTGCCGGAAGTATTGAGAAGTTATTGATTCCTGCCTTCCGGGCGGAGAGAATAGTGCTGGCGATGGTTGGCGCGGTGGTTTCGAATCCAATCGCGAAAAATACCACTTGTTTATCGGGATTTGCGGTGGCAATTTTGAGTGAGTCCAACGGGGAATAGACTACGCGCACGTCCGCCCCCTGGGAACGGGCGGTAAAGAGATCCGCATGGTTGCCAGGCACACGCAGCATATCGCCAAAGGTCGTAAAAATCACATCCGGCCGGGCTGCGATTTGGAGCGCTTGTTCGATGGACTGCAAGGAAGTGACACACACCGGGCAGCCGGGACCGTGGATCAGGGTAATCTCAGAGGGCAGCAACTGATCGAGCCCGTACTGCATGATGGCGTGGGTTTGCCCGCCGCAGATTTCCATGATATTCCAAGGCTGTGTGGTGATGCGCCGAATCTCAGCCATGATGGCTTTTGTCAGGGTCGCGTCGCGCAGGTTTTGAGGTGTTTCGCTCATTGGTTCAAATCTTCTTCGGGAAGGTTGGCGTTGAACGCCTCCAGGTCGCGCAGGATCCTGAGGGTTTCTTCTGCTTCAGTGTCGCTAAGGACGTTGAGAGCAAAGCCAGCATGCACTAAAACGTACTGCCCCACCTGTACTTCAGGCGTGGTGGCGACACAAACCACCTGCTGCACGCCATCGAAATCGACGGATGCCATCAGAGTGTTTTCTTGGTCGAAAATGGATACAACTTTACCGGGAATTCCCAGACACATAGTATGTTACTCCTTCAAATTTCCGCTGACAGCCAGAGCCACCAAAGCCTGACCCAGCGACACGCCGCCATCATTGGTGGGCAGGGTGCGAGGAAAGAAAACCTCAAACCCTGGCTTGGAGAGAGCGGTAAGTGTTTGTTTTATCAGGGTCTTATTTTGCCACACTCCTCCGGATAATGCCACCTGGCGCAAGCCTGTTTGGGCGCGGATTTCCTCGCAGACGCGTACCGCGCAGGCGGTCAGCCCGTTGTGAAAGCGAGATGAAATCAGGGCTGGAGCCGTGTGCCGCAGGAGATCCTGCACGATCTCGCGGATCATGGGCGAAACCAGGATCAGACCATTTTCAATGGGAAAGTCGTAGGCGGATTTCTCCTGGGGGTCAACGATAGTCTCGAGGGCGATCGCGTTTTGAGCTTCGTAGCTGATTTGTTGATGCAAGCCTATCAACGCTGCCACACCATCGAAAAGGCGTCCGATACTGCTGGTTTTGGGGGTGTTGAAGCCAGTGCGAATCTGGTTCGCAATCGCAGCTTGCTCATCGGAATCCATCGATTGGTGGAAGGGGAAGGGGAAACTGTCGGGGTCGATGCCTGCGTGCAAAATCAGGCCAAGCGCCATCCGGGCGGGCTTTCGGACTGCTGCTTCGCCGCCGGGCAGGGGCAGATATTCAAGATGATAAGGGCGCTCGAACCTTAGCCAATTTGCCAATAGCACCTCGCCGCCCCAGATGGCGCCGTCTGTTCCGTAGCCTGTGCCGTCGAATGCCAACCCGATCACCGGCTCGCTCCGGGGCAGGTTGTTATCTGCCATGCAGGAAACGATATGGGCGTGGTGATGCTGCACCTCAACCAGCGGCAGGTTTTCTTCGCATGCCCGTTGGCGGGCGTAACGCGTGGCAAGGTAATCCGGGTGCATATCTGCCGCAAGCAGAAGCGGCTTGATGCGGAAAATCATCTCATGATGGCGGATAGCGTCCTGGTAGGCGTTTAAGGTTTCCTGGTTATCCAGATCGCCGACATGGTGACTGACGAAGGCGTAGCGGTCGCGAACCAGGCAAAAGGTGTTTTTTAGCTCCGTACCGCAAGCCAGAGTGGGTATGGCGGAGGCGGAAAGCAGCAGCGGCAGCGGCGCGTAGCCTCTGGCTCGCCGCTGAATGTGCGGAACGCTCTCAATGACAGAAACAACAGAGTCGTCGATCCGGGTGCGGATCGGGCGGTTGTGCAAAAGGAAACCATCCGCCAGTTGGTTGAGGCGTTCTTTCGCGTCCGAGTTGGAAAAGGCGATCGGTTCCTCGCTCAGGTTGCCGCTGGTCATGACAAGCACCTTTGGAAAGCCTTCGGCAGGTTCCAAAAGCAATAAGTGCAAGGGTGTGTATGGCAGCATGAAGCCGAGCCGGTTTTGGTCCGGCGCAACGAGACGAGCCAGATCCCTGCCGGCGGGGGTTGTTTCGAGCAAGACGACCGGCGCCATGGGTGAGTTGAGCAGGTTTTTCTCCTCAAGGCTGACCTGGGCGAAGGTGCTGATGGCTGCAAGATCGAACGCCATCAGGGCAAAAGGCTT
>JAYFQB010000152.1:0-9710 GCA_034927385.1 Anaerolineaceae bacterium
GCAATTTGCGTTCTTCCAACCCAGAATCCATGGTGCCCTCAATCTCGCCCTACATGTAAAAACAGATCGTGCCGGCGTCCTCGCCGTGCACGCAATCTGACCGAAGGTCTCCGGGTCGTCCGCTCCGCCGATGCGGAAAATTATTAATATTTGTGATCGGCGAATTGAGGGCAATATACGTTCTTCCAACCCAGAATCCATGGTGCCCTCAATCTCGCCCTACATCTAAAAACTAATCGTGCTGCCTGTGCCAACCGAGAAATTCCTGCTCCTGACCGAGCACAATCATTAGATTAGGAATCGGCGGAGTGGACAAGGGAAGTCCATTCCGCCCTACAAGGATTTCATGATCGGTTTTGTGTACAGACGCCACGGTAGCGAGGGGGGAAAGCGCAGTGCTTCGGAGTCTGATGTGATGGTGCTATTTGTCGACCGTGCCGAAGAGGAAGGTGAGCGGGATGTGGAGTCGGCTGCGCCAGGCGGAGGTTGTGTGGTCCTCGCCGGCGAAGTGCCAGCTGGCGAAGTCCTTGCCTTCGCGGTAGCCTTTCTGGCGCAGGAGGGCGTCCACTTTGGTCTGCCAAGGCTCGTAGTCTTTGTCCAAACCCTCGCTGCCGTAGTCGAAGTAGAGCCTGTGTTGGTCAGGCGGGGGGAGGTGCGCCTCAAGGTAGGCAAGCATTCCGCTACCGAGGGCGGTCCAATGGGTGGAGAGGCAGGCGGCTTTTCCATAAATTTCAGGATATTCGCAGTACGCGTAAAGTGAAATCAGCCCTCCCATGCTCGAACCCATCAGGGCGGTGTTTTGCGCATCGCGCAGGGTGCGGTAGCGGGCGTCGATGGCGGGTTTGAGCGTGGTCACCATCCACTCGAGGTAGCGGTCGGATACGAGTTCACGCGTTTGGCGTTGCCCGTTGAGGGTGTTTGAGGCAGAGCTGGCGGGCGGGTTTTTGGCGTCAATCGCCTTGGCGGGCAGGTAATCTCCCGCGCGGTTAAGCGTGCTGGAGATAGCCACAACGATTGGCGGAAAGATTTTTTCTTCCATCGCAAGACGCGAAATTGTCCGGTTTACCTCCCAGCCACCATTTCCACGCTTCCAATTATCAAAAACGGTTTGTCCATCTTGCATGTAGAGCACCGGAAAGGAAAGGTCCGGGTTGGTTTGGTAGGTTTCAGGGAGCCAAACGTCCACCCGTCTGCGGTGGAGACCAGGAATGTTTAGATCGCGATGAGTTTCCAATAATGTTTTTTCCATACTTGAACCTATGAGAGGATTATACGTGTATAATTTGGGCATTCCACTTGGAGGTTCTGCATGAAAACATATCGTTTGGACCCTGATAAACTCAAAGAGCAAACACGCAACATCTATCTGATGTATGGTATTACCCTTGTAGTTCTGTTGGTATTAAATTATTTCATGAGTCGCGGGCGGGAAGTTACCAATTCGACTTATCTGACTTATGGTTTGATCGTGGTTATGTTCCTTTTCGTCGGTTGGAACGCCGTCAAGCAGCGGAAAACGATCTGGGACCAGTATGAAATTGGCGTGGATGAGAAGGGCATCTCCCAGAAACAACCTAAAGCGGCAGACGTTTTTCTACCCCGGGCTGAGATTACCGGTATGAAAGAGTCCAAGTTTGGTTTGACCCTGATGGTCAAAGATCAGCATCCTGTTATGGGGATTCCGAAGATGCTCAAGCCGGCTGATTACGAAGAAATCAAGGCGCTTGTGGAAGAATGGCTGAAAACCGCCAAACCCTTGGTGTTGGACGTGGAAGCGGTTGAGGAAGCAGCGCCTGTGATTGAGGAGCATGAAGTTTTGGATGTTGTTAGCGAGCCTGAAGCCCCAGCCACCGAAAAGACTGAGGAGCAGGACCTCAACGAGCCGCAGGAAGATTAACTAACCCTCCGATTTATCAACTAACAGCCTGATGTTTCCATCGGGCTGTTTTTTTATAACTGTTTAATCATCTTCCACGCGGGTTCACGGCAGGTTTGCCACTCGTCATTCTGGTCCTGGTAGCGCCAAACGCCCGGGTCTGGACCGATCATGCGGTATCCATGGTTCTCGTACATATGCCGCGCGAGCGGATTGATGCGGGCGACGTTGAGCCTGAGGAAGCGAAATCCCCTATCCCGCAGAAAGCCTTCTGCCAATTCAAGCATAAAACTTCCCAAACCCTGGCTGCGATAGGTTGGTTTGATGCGAAAAGAAAACAGATAAGCCTGAAAGACTCCATCAGCGGTTTCTCTTTGTCTTGAGTGGAGCAGCAGAAAGACCTGACCGATTATTTCCGCGTTTTCATTTTGAGCCACCCAAATCCGGGTGTTGCCGCTAAGACTGTTTTCGTAATGTTGTTGGTATAACTTACGGAAATGGGAATATTCTCCGTCCCATTCCAAGCCGGGCAGGTCTGTTTTTTCCAATGGGCGGATGTGGATTGCTTCACCGGAAGGCATTGTGTAGACTGCCTCGATTGCTGCTGTGTGGTTCATTTCTGGTCCAGCAACTGACGCAGGAAGGCTTTTTCTTCGTCCTCAGACTTAAGCTCGCCATCCAGCCAGGCTCGTTTCAGGTCGCTTAGGATGATGTCGTAGCGCGGTGAGGGCGGCAAGCCAAAGGCGCGCAAGTCATCCCCTGTGGTAAAGGGGCGTACTTTTCGGTAGACCTCTTCATAGGTTTGCAGAACCTGGCGCTGTTCCTCCTGGTCACAGGCGGCGAACACCGAACGCCTGGGGATGGGGTGGAAGTGTTCAAGGTCACGCGTAATCTGGCTGGGACGCTGTCCGATCAGGGTTGGGAGAAGCTGCCAAAGAGCGCGACATTCTCCGATCCAACCGATCAGTCGGCTGGAAAGGCGCAGCCGTGTGCCAACCGCTTGCAGGGCTTCGGTCTGCAGGTCTTTTAGCCACAAACACCAGATGACCAGCAGCTTGTCCTGCGTGGAAAGGTCGGCTCCATCGAGCGAAAGGTTCGTAAGCCCCAGCGAGACGCGGTTGAGGCAAGCATCATCCCAGGGTAGGGCAGGGTCGATCGCCGCTAAAATCCCCAACAAGCCGAGCCGCCTGAGCATCTCCGGCGCGTTGCGTTCGTTGAAGATCAGGTCAAACTCATGAGTCAGGCGAGCACCGCTGATTTCAGCAAGCAGCGGCAGACTGCCCTCAATCAGGCTAAGGGTTTGCGGTTCAATCTCAAAATTGAAACGCTCCGCAAAACGAACCGCCCTAAGCATGCGCGTGGCATCATCCACGAAAGAGAGGGCATGGAGCACGCGGATTTGCTTCTGCTGCAGGTCGCTGTAGCCGCCCCAAAAATCGAAAATCTTCCCAAAGTGGCTGCCATCCAACCGTAAAGCGAGGGTGTTGATGGTGAAATCGCGGCGGTGCAGGTCCATCTTGATGCTGCTGCGTTCCACAATCGGCAGCGCGGCGGGTTTGTTGTAGAACTCCGTGCGGGCGGTGATGAGATCGAGGTGCTCCGGAAAGTCCGACTGGCTGACGCCGTTGTTATTGGCGGCGATTAGCTTTTCCTGGAGGCATTCCTGGTTGAGGATCCATTTGGCTGTGCCAAAGCGCCTGTGCGAAACGACCCGACCGCCAAATTTCTGAGCTAGGTGGCTGGCGAAAGTCAATGCGTCACCCTCGATAACGATGTCAAAATCCTGGCTGGGAAGCTGTAGGAGTAAATCGCGCACGAAACCGCCGACGATAAAAGCCTGAACATCCTGGGCGTAAGCTTCATCCGCGACTGCCTGAAGGAGAGCTTTTCGCGCGGGGGGGAGTGCCTCTGATAGCATTTCGGCGATTTCCGCCTGGGTGGGCAGTTCCTCGTCGTGGTTGAGAGTGCTGATCAGGTCTGTGCGGGTGACGATCCCGATGATTTCGCTTGTTTCGGGGTCCAACACAGGCACCTGGCCCCAGCCGCTGGTTGCCATGCGTTCTTTCAGGCGGGAAATCGGGTCATCCGGATAGACGCTGACCGAGCCTGCCGTCATGAGGTCGCCGGCGGTTTTGCTTAGGTTATGGGCGATCGCGCGGTCGACGTTTCGGCGGGTTAGCAGCCCAACCAGATGTTTGTTATCCACCACCGGATAGCCCTCAAAGCCATAGCGTTTCATCAACTCCGCTGCATCCACGGCGCTGATGAGTGGGCTGAGCGTCAGCGGATTCCTGGACATCATCTGACTAACCTTGATGCCTGGGATGACAATTTGGGGGATGGTTTCAATCACACGGTGGGCGACTTCAGCCAGGTTGGCATCGGTGATGTTGGAACTAGAACGCCCTTCTTCGCGAATCAGCGCTGATGCGGCGCGTTTGTGACCGCCGCCGCCGAAATGAAGCGCCAGCCTGGACATGTCTATGTTGTCGGTGGTGGAACGCGCCACCAGGCGGATTCCCTGGCGTGTGGAGACTAAAAGGACCAATCCGTCGGGTGTGAGGAACTCGCGCATTTTATGCGCGACGGTTGAGATTTCATCATTCAGGTCGGTGGCAATCGCTTTGGCAACCAAAATGCTGTAACCTTCCACGTCCACCTGGATCAGGTCCTTAAGCAGGCGGTCATAGAGCTGCTGTTGGGCGTTTGAGAGGGGTGGGTTGAGGTAAATTGAAGCGATGTTTAGGTCGGCGCCTTGTTCGAGCAAAAAAGCAACCGCGCGGGCATCGGCAGGCGTTGTGCAGCTGTATGTCAGGGAACCGGTGTCCTCGTAAATGCCCAAAAGCATCAGCGTGGCTTCGATTGGGCTGAGCGTGATGTTCTGTTCTTTTAGCTTCTCGACCAGGATGGTGGTGCAGGCGCCGGTGAGGTGAAGCTCAACCTGCCAGTTCGGATGGATCTGGACTTTGCGGGGGTGATGGTCGAGTACGGTGACGTTGGTCTGTTCGTTCATGCCGCGCAGGGTCACAAGGGACTGTGTGTCCACAAGAAAGACGCTGCTGATGGATTCGTGGGGAAGTGCCTGATAATCAGAAAAGGGAAGTTCGTTCGCGTAACGCCGCAGGAAAGCTTTGCCATTACGGTTGATTTGGCGCGGCAGCAGCGCGATTGCTTCCGGGCGCAGCAGATGCGCCCCGAGCATCGAGGCGAGACCGTCGAGGTCAGTTTGTTCGTGCGTCAGAATCAGGTCCATTTGATCGCCAATAATCCGTCAGTTCAGTCGCCATACCAGGCAGCCTGGTTTTCAGGATTATAAGCATTATAAATGGATTGGGAGAGCTTGGCAAAAAGCTGATTAGCAGTATCGTAGAGGAATTGCTGCTCGGTGTAGGCAAAAATAACCAAAACGTAATCGCCGCCGGGGGTGTAGACCACGGCTGAATCGCTGATGGTGTGGATCAGACCATCCAAATCATTCGTCCAGCCGTGTTTGTGGGCGGCACGGCCTTCGGGTGGGAGCCCAGCTTCGATCAGCGCGTAGATTTGATTCTCAAGCAAGAAGTCGAGCATCTGCTGACATTCCGACGCGGTGACCTGACCGTTGAACAGGAGTTCGTGCTGGTTGGCGCAGCGGTAGATCTTTGAGAGTAGATCTCCGATTTCAGAAGGCACGGTCTGGTTATAGTAATCGGGGTCAAGGAAGATGTCGCTGCGTTGATTGGCAGGGGTGGTGATGCGTTCGAGCAGCGGGGAGCCTGGCTCGAAGAAGCCGGCGAGGAATGTGTTTTGGTAGCCAAGCTCGCGCAAGTCGGCGGTTACCATCAGGGGTCCCGTGTTGTTATTCATGTAAGCTTTCATCAAACCATCCGCGGGGGGGTTCAGCGATTCGCCTATCATCTGGAACATCCAGTTGGTTGCCTGAGTGGGCAGCGGTTCTTCGAGCCGGCGCATTGTTGAAACCATAATCGGGATTTTGATGGTGCTGGCGGCGGAGTAGGCAACGTCTGGGATGACATCCTGGTTGGCACGCAGCGCGAGATGCATGGTCTCGCCGGTGGAAAGATCGCGCTGGTAGATTTCGATCAGACCGTTGAATTTTTCGAGTTGGATGGTCTGCTCAAGAAAGATTTCGAGGTTCTCGCGGTTGAGCGGGAGGGCGGGAGTTTCCTGGACTTCCAGGTCGACGACCCGCTGCGTGGGTGAGAGCAGGGCGGTCTGGATTTGTTCGGCGCTTGAAACCAGCGATTGGAGGGAAAAGCCAGGCTGACCAGGCTCGTAGTTGGTGGTGTAGAGGAGAGGAGTTGTGGCGCTGGCAGGCTGGTCATAGCGCTGGGGGATGGCTTGCGCCAGAAGCTGCTGGGTTTGGGTGAGGTCGACATCTGCGACGAGGGAGATGTCCAATGGGCTGGCGACCTCGGTTTTCCCCCAAAGATGCTTGAACCAGGATTTTTTCGGCAGGTTCTCCTCGATTTCAGCCAGCGTGGCGGAGTAATCCGGCTGGAAGCCCAGTTCCGCTGGTGAAAATTGGATCCTCGCCTCGCGATAGTGAAGCTCAACCGGCACCGAGAAGGCTTCGGAAAGCCTTGCCTCAGCCAGCGTTCGATCTAACCCTCCAAGAGGGATTCCCTGGACGCTAACCCCAACCGGGTAAACATTTTGGGGCTTACGGAAGCCGATATTGTCGAAGAGGCTGATGAGCAGCGCGAGCAGGAGGAAGGCACCGCCAAAAACGGCTGGGAGCCAGCGTAAATTGGAAGATTTCCTCCGCCGGGGAGAGTATCGCGTTCGCTTCATGAGCTGGATTTTACCATCAGAGCATGAACTTGTTTTGTTATTCTTCGACCCTCCCAAGGGGGAACCGGGACCACTTAGGGTTGATGAGGGTCAGATTCTCCGTAGGGCGAGATTGGAAGCACCTCAAACCTCATCCCGAAATGACCTTTGCGTGCTTCCAATCCGCCGTCACGAAATCTCGTCCAACAGCGGAATCCACCTCTGCCTGCCCTTGTGTCCTTTTACGAGGGTTGCGAACTCCGCCGAATGTGTATTGGGTCGGCGGGGCGGTGGAGACCTTCGGTCAGATCGTGTGCTCGGCAGGGACGCCGGCACAATCAAGATGGGCACAGGCGGCACGATCGGGCATGTGTGTCCATCTAGGGCGAGATTGAGGGCGCCATGGATTCTGAGCTGGAAGAACGAAAATTGTCCTCAATCCGCCGACCACAAATAATATTTATTTACCGCAAAGGCGGCGTGGACAACCCGGAGACCTTCGGTCAGATCGCGTGCTCGGTCAGGAGACTACCCATCCGTTTCACGGTGGGCACAGGCGGCACAATCATATTCGTTTCGGAACCCGCCTGCTTACATGCATTGAGGGTTGCCCAACGCCAATAAATGCCCTGATGTATGGTTACCCGCCTGCTTACGACATAGATGTAGGGGTAACCCCCTGTGGTTACCCTCTTGCTTATGTGCGTGGATGGATGAGGTTCAGGGCAGACACAGGGGTCTGCCCCTACGACACCCTTTGCCCTCAATTTCCCGGATGTATGGTTACTCGCCTGCTTACGACATAGTCGTAGGTCAGGTTGCGCATTTCAACCTGACGCCGGAAGCCTCTTTATGTCGAGGGTTATATCTACTACCATTCGTGTTGTCAGGTTCAACTGAAGAACCTGACCTACACACACTCGGGTTTTCATTACCGCAAAATGGGGTGGTGGAGACCTTCGGTCAGATCGCGTGCTCGGTCTGGAGACTACCCATCCGTTTCATGGTGGGCACAGGCGGCACAATCAGAGGCGGCACGATCAGAAGATCAGAAGGGATTCGACTTTTTTTACCTTACGATTAACGCGGTGCGGGCAGGTGTTTGACACTTTGGATAACCAAGGGCGTTCTCAGATATAATGGAGGTACACCGCAAGAAAAACGGAGATCTGTATGGAAAAAAAGACAGCAGAACATGGTAAAGCCGCAGGGTGGAGTCTGGGTTCTCTGGCACTCCTTGCACTGGCGCTCAAAACCGGCTGGATCCTGTACAGCAAGAGGTACATCGATCATCACGCGAAGGTGGACCTGATGCTTGAGGCTGAACATCATACCTTCGAATCGGATTCTGTCGGGAAAATCAAGTATTACGAAAGCAAGGCGGAAAGCAAGCAGACGCCAATTTTGCTGGTGCACGGCGTCCACCTATATGCTGGATCGCACGACATGGAGCCTGTGTTCGAGGCGTTTAGTGCTTACCGCAAGGTCTATATGATGGACCTGCCGGGATTTGGACGTTCGGAAAAGTCTGACCGACCCTACCGCCCCTGGCTTTACCAGGCAGCGATTTCGGAGTTTATCCGCGACCAGATTGGTCAGCCTGTTCATGTTGTCGTGATGGGACAGTCGGCAGATTTTGTTGCTATTGCTGATGAGCAGGACGGTGAGTTGTTCAAATCGATCGTGATGATCAATCCAAGTGGAATGCAAATGCCGCGGGCAGGGCATATCTCCGAGCGAAAATGGTGGGAACAATTTCGGAATCTGGCTGTCAGTTTTCTGAGAGTCCCGCTTTGGAGCCTGCCTTTTTTTGACATGCTCGCCAGCCGCTCGCGTGTTTTGAACTATTATCGCAAACGTTTCACGTACTTACCCCCATCTGAGTTGGTGGACCTTGCTTATACTTCGGCGCATCAGGATGGGGCGCATTTTGCCGCAATTTTGCATTATTGCGGGAAGCTGTTCGTGCCGGAGGTGAGGACCAGATATTTCGAAAAGATTACCAAGCCGGTTTTGGTTATTTTTGATAACGACCCGGGGCGTTCGTTTGATATGCTACCGGTACTGGTGCGGGATCACCCGAACTGGCACGCGGTTCGCAGCAGCCGCACACGCGGCATGCCGCACTTTGAGAATCCAGGCGAAACCTTCCGCCAGATGGAAACTTTTTGGAAGCAGCACGACTGAGACTAAGGGAAGGCACTGTTATAATTAGCAAGGGTTAATCATGCAAACAAAGCCAACTCCCAAAATTCATCCTCTGAGCGTTCTCGGCATTTTGCTGGTTGCCGGGGCATTGGTGGGGCTTACCTGGCTGGTTTTTTCCATTGCTGTCAGCGACGTCGCACGAGTCGCCGAAACCCCGCAGTATAACATCACGATTATTCCAGCCCCCACGCTGACGAACACGGTTGCTGTGCCAACGAATCTCCCAACACCTTCTTCTGAAGCACCGGTGGTTTTACCGGATGGCGCGATTGGCATCAATATCTATGTCAAGGTAACTGGAACGCAAGGGTTGGGTTTGCGAATGCGGTCGGCTGCCGGTACTGGGGCGGATATCAATTTTTTGGCGATGGATGATGAAGTTTTTAAGGTAGTTGGCGGACCCGAAGTAAACAACGGCTACACCTGGTGGCAGTTGGAAGCACCCCTGGACGAAAACCGTTCGGGTTGGGCGGCTGAAGACTATCTGACGGTGTTCAACATAAGCACACCAACCCCATAGGGTGTGACGCAGACCCTTGAAGGCGAGGCAGTTTGAAACTTTTTGGCATCAGGTTTTTTGAGGAGCAATCATCCACACCCGATATGCTCAGGCAGCCACTTTCTGAGCGGGTAAACCTCCAATCCTGGAGCGCTCAATCCGTGGGCAGGACGCGAAACCATATGGAAGATGCCGCCTTTACTCTGACCACGCAGATATTCCTGCCTGAACGAACCGCGACTCTGGGAATTTACATGGTAGCGGACGGGATGGGCGGGCATGACAACGGCGAAGTTGCCAGCAGGATCGCTATCCAGGTGAGCCTGGATATGCTCTGGCAGACTCTGATTGACC
>JAYFQB010000055.1:0-9482 GCA_034927385.1 Anaerolineaceae bacterium
GGACTTGGCATCGTACCAACAGGCGTGGGTGTGTGATATCCCGTCATTGTTAACTCAAAAATTAACGTCGTTACAACATCACTGGGCGTTACTTTGGGTGTGCCAACAACCCAGGATGATGTGACTTCCTCATCATAATTATCTGGAAGTTCCGGCATCAATGGGTCATAAGTAGGTGTAGGCCATGGCGTTCCATAGTAATAAACCCGTGTCTGGTTCCCAATTACAAAGATAGCGGCTGAATCTTCAATGATGGTTGTATCCTGCATCATCGCGCCAGCAAACAATTCTGCTATCAAGCCTTCACTGGTATCGCTGCAATTACTTAGAAGCACTGAGAACACCAGGGATTGATTTTTCTCCATATCCAAATCCCAACTTATGATGGTCTGGGAAAACTCAGAAGGGATAGGAGTTTGGGATCCCTCCATAATTTCGAGACTGCAGAATCTTGTTGAACGTGAAAAAATCGAAAAGCGTAAGCCGTCCTGTTGGTCTGCGGAATGCAGCTTCATCTGCGCAATCCAACCCGTCGTTTCTGTGTCAGGGAGTATCTCTAACAATACACGAATACCTTTTCCTTCCCTGATGAAAAACTGACCCGTGGAAGTGTCGTGCGCTCCGAATTCAGGTATTAACGCGGTCGGCTTGGACGCCGGTGGATTACATGAAACTGTTAAAAAGGAAAGAAAAAGAACGCATAATAGTTTGAGCCGCTTGGATTTCATAAGTTCACCTGCTATCTACTAAAAGAGGTAAATACATTTTTTTGCCAACAGTATTGAGAAAAAAATGCTTTCTAATTCCATTTCATGGCCGTTTCCAGCTTGTATCCAATTATTGCAAAAGGCAGCAAAATTGGCTTCCTGAGGTGGTGCATGTAAGATGTTTACTATCAGGCGTATTCTCCAAATCTTCCAGTTTCACCTTTCCATAACAAATCATCAGATGAGCTGTTATCGTAATCCATCACACGACATAAATAATTCCTTCCAAAGGAGGTAGCTCCATTTCTATCTACATACGAAAGAATACCTTCCAAAGTAAATGGAAAAGCATTTATCTGTTATCATCTTCACTCAAGTTATTAAAACTACTGGAGCAAAAAACAGACGAAAAACCTAATACTAAAGAAAATACAAATATGATCAAAATATTAATAAGATGCCTAAGATAATTCGTCACAAAAACCTCCCCTGATTGAATTGTCCATTTGGTGTAACGCAATAACTTTGCTAAATTAACTGATTAACGTTGCTACATAATAGAGATTTATCCACATATAGCAATAAAATTATAAGCCATAATTTTTATTGTTGTTAATATGTTAAAATCGAGAGAAAGACCGGAGGTTAAAATGGAAATTTCCCTTGTGAAGGTCCAAAAGCCTGAAGCGATCAATTTTGTGCTCGGCCAGTCGCATTTTATCAAAACAGTGGAAGACGTCCACGAAGCATTGGTGAGCACGGTTCCGGGAATCAAATTTGGTCTCGCTTTTTGCGAAGCGTCAGGGGAATGCCTGGTGCGGTGGACGGGCACGGACGAGGAGATGATCAAACTCGCAAAAGAGAACGCCATGTCCATCGGCGCGGGGCACAGTTTTATCCTGTTTTTGGGCGAGGGCTTTTACCCAATCAATATTCTGAAATCCCTGCGGGACGTGCCGGAAATTTGCGGCTTCTACTGTGCCACTGCCAACCCTACCGAAGTGGTCGTTTTGCAATCCGAATTGGGACGAGGCATTCTGGGCGTGGTGGACGGGTTTGCGCCAAAAGGTATCGAAGATGAAGACGGCATCGCCTGGCGGAAAGGTTTCCTGCGGATGATCGGCTACAAAGCGTAGCTTATCACTGGCACAGGGGTAGCCCCAACTGTTTGATCATTGCCAGGACGGCTTTTCCGCGATGGCTTAGGCTGTTTTTGGTTTCAGGGGCAAGCTCAGCCATGGTCTGATTGGTTCCATCCACTAAGAAGATTGGATCGTATCCAAAGCCATGCTCCCCGCGAAACTCGGGAATAATCTCACCTGTACACACCCCGTGACTGGTAAGTATTTCACCTTTGCTGGTGAGCACGACCACTTCGCAGTGAAAGGCGGCGCGCCATGGACGAGGTGCGTCTTTCAGGCGTTCGAGCAGATACAGGCAGCGGTCGCGGCTGGTGGCGTTTGGGTCAGGCAGGAAGCGGTGAGAGTGGATCCCTGGTGAGCCATCCAGAGCTTCGACCTCCAAACCGGAATCGTCCGAAAGCACCGTGTTTTGCCCCTCCTGCCAGAATGCCCGCGCTTTTAGCAAGGCGTTCTCAAAATACGAGTTTCCACTTTCCTCCACATCCAGGGTGATACCCAGGTCAGCCGGCGTTTGCAGAACGGCATCGTATGGCTTTAAAATGGATCGGAATTCTTCGACCTTATGAGCGTTATTGGTGGCAAGAAGCAAAGAACGTGTCATTTTACCTCGTTGGGCATGGATGCCTTTCTTCAGATCAAAAACAGGAATATCGCGCCAAATTATCACTGTAAGGACGGATGGCGGGCAACTTTGCGCTAGTTTTGTTAAGCAAATAAATCCGTAGATGTTATAATTCCTGTAAGGTTGGTAAATTGTAACTTACTATGGAAAAAAATCATCACCCCCTACGCACAAATGTTGGATATTTCTTTAACAAACCGATCGGATTTTCCCGCGATTTTGAAGTTGAAAACCCGGAAGTTTTCATCGAACCAGACCTGCAGCTCTACAACCTGAGCGGGAAATATTCTTTTTCCCGCACACGGGAAGGTCTGCTGTTGCAGGCATCTTTTAGTGCCGAGATTGACAGCCAATGTAACCGCTGCCTCGATTTTTTCCGCGCGAAACTCTCAACGGATTTCGAAGAACTGTACGTGTTCGAGAATCGCACCCAGGAAGAATTTGATGAGGAAGTCGTCCCTGAAGATGGGTATATCGATCTTGGTGAGCCAATCCGTGATTATCTCTTGCTGGATCTCCCAATTAACCTGATTTGCAAACCCGAGTGCAAGGGGATTTGCGTCGAGTGTGGGGTCAACCTCAACCGGGAAACATGCGAACACACCAATAGCAGAATTATCTTTGAATAGGTTCCAGCCTTCGTGCTAACTTGAGAGATGGTAAAATATTCCATCAATTTTGATGAGGAGCTTTGCCATGACTGAGAACATTTTGATCGCCGTTGCCTGGCCTTACGCCAACGCGGATATTCACGCGGGAAATATCACCGGTTCACACTTGCCTGGAGACATCGTTGCCAGGTATCACCGCCTGCGAGGACGAAATGTTTTGATGGTGAGCGGTTCTGATTCACATGGCACAGCCATCACGATCAAAGCCGACCAGTTGGGGGTGCTTCCTGAGGAGATATACAAGCACTACCACCCACGTTTCATCGAGCTTTTCAAGAAACTGGGTATTAGCTACGATATTTTTACATCCACCCACACAGAAAACCATTTCGACGTAGCCCAAAAGGTCTTTCTGACGCTGTTGGAGAACGGATACCTTAAGACGAGCGTTTCGAAACAGTGGTTCAGCCCAACGCTTGGCCGTTTTTTGCCGGACCGCTATGTGGAAGGCACTTGTTACATCTGCGGTAACACGGAAGCACGCAGTGATCAATGCGAAAAATGCGGCAACGAACTTGAAGCCGAAAAACTGATTAATCCGCGGTCCAAGGTGGACGGTTCAACACCCGAGCTGCGGGAAACTGAACACTTCTTCCTGGATCTCTCGACGCTTGAACCGCAGATTGAAGATTTTTTGAAGGCGCGTGAAAGCTACTGGAGACCGAACGTGCTACGGCAGTCCCTGGGTACGATTCAGTCAGTGGGGTTGAAGCCAACTTCGATCACCCGCGACCTTGATTGGGGCATTCCCGTGCCCCTTGAGGATTGGAAAGGCAAAAGCCTTTATGTCTGGTTTGAGGCGGTAATGGGCTATCTCTCTTCCGCGATCGAGTGGGCCAGGTTGACCGGAAATGAAAATGCCTGGCGGGATTGGTGGATCGATCAAGCCGCGAAATCGTTCTATTTCATCGGAAAAGATAATATCACCTTCCATGCGGTCACCTGGCCAGCGGAACTGCTGGGCATGGGGGATGGTTTTGACCGGAAGATGGGAACCGCTGACCCCCAACCGCTTGTGCTGCCGTATAACGTGCCGGCGAATGAATTTATGAACCTGGAAGGCAGGAAAATCAGCGGCAGTCACAATTGGGCTGTCTGGGGGCTAGACGCGCTCGAAAGATATGACGCCGACGCGATTCGCTATTACCTGACGAGTGCCATGCCGGAACAGCGCGACACCGACTGGGACTGGGAGGAATTCTTCCAGCGCAATAATAACGAGCTTGTGGCAACCTGGGGGAACCTTGTGAACCGGGTTCTGTCCTTTACTTACAAAAATTTTGATGGCAAAATCCCTAACCCCGGACAGTTACGCGAAAGTGATGAAGCTCTTTTGCAGGTGATAAAAACCGGGTTTGAGAGTGTGGCGGTAAAACTGGAACAGGTGGAGTTGAAAGCGGCTCTGGCGGAGGTGATGTCTCTTGCCGGAGAAGTCAACAAATACCTCGACGTACACGCGCCTTGGTTTGAGATTAAAACCGACCGTGAACAGGCGGCAAAATCTCTTTATACCGCAATTCAAGCGATTGAATGGCTCAAACTGATGAGCGCGCCATTCCTGCCCCACACCAGCGAGACACTGCACCAGCTTATGGCACATGATCTCCCACTTTTTGGCGAGCAGTTCTCACGCTTCGAGGAGGACAAACTTGGGGAGCATGAGATTATGGGGCTGGATATAAGCCATTCGGAAGGCAGACCGGGGCAGGATATCTGGAAACCGGTGGAGCTGGAAGCGGGCAAGGCTTTCAACCAACCTGTGCCGTTGATCAAGAAACTCGACCACGGGATTGTTGAGGAAGAACGCGCAAGGCTGGGAAAGCCAAGTGAATAGAACAGAACCGCCGGATTGCTTTTTTCAATCCGGCGGTTTCGTGATCAGGATTGGCGCCTAAAATCCTCGCAATAGAAAGGCCGGTCGGTGAGAATACTGCGCCTCAACTGGTCGAGGCGAGAACGCCAAAGGTCGACCTTGTTATCGGTTTCAGATGCCTGTGGAGTGACGAGGTCAGAAACACCCCGGAGGGCGAGCCAGGTTACATGATTGCGTGATGCTACCCAAGCGAAGGAACCGGTCTCCCAGTCAGCGGCGTCAGCGAAGAATGTCTTGGTCAGCAGGTCAAAAGCCGCACAGTCAATATCCTGGTCAGCCGAAATAACCCGAGCGGGGCGGGTTCCCTTTGGAAGGGGATGGACTATCCATGAGATATCATTCCGGGTGGAATAGTGCGCCAGGGCTTCCGCGGGGTTATCCATGCGCTCAACGATGTCGTAGATCAGGGTCTCGGTAACCAGTAAGGTCTCGCCGACTTTGCTGGCACCAGAAAACCCGCCGCAAGTGCCAATGTTGATTAACAGGTTGGGTTTGTGGATGTCAATGACGTACTGTGTCGAGGCGGCGGTGGCAATTTTCCCCCAACCTGAATGAAAAAACAGGCAGGGTTGCGAGGCAACTTCCGCTTGAAAGAATGCCCCAAGGGGGCTCTGGTGGACCTGCGATGGCTGCAGGATGGAAAGCAAAGCATCCCATTCGCCGTTGGCACTGACCAAAACTGGAATAATTTTTTCGGGCATGCTTAGTCTTTGGGCAGCTTTTTGCCGACAGATGCCATGTAAACCATGAAGCGTTCTTTGCCGTCGAGCTCAAAAACGCTGTTCGCAAGCTCGTCATCGAAGGCAGCAATCGCGCAAACGCCGTAATCAATTGACTCGGATGCAAGATAGAGGTTTTGGCAGACATGACCCGCATCCAAGTAGATATAGCGGTAAGCACGCATGCTGTAACGCCAGGATGTGCGGTAGACTTCCGCCGCCCAACAGAACGTTACCGCGGAATTGAGCACCTGTTTTTGGTTGTAGGTGGAAGCGTGCGCGGCTTCCAGTGCTTCTACACCAGGCTTCCAGAGCTCAAGGGCGTGCTGCTCGGGAAGGTAATGATAGATACCTGGTTCAAGCCCCTCAACTCGTTGAACGGCGAGATAGGTCTCAAACGGATGGCGCGACCCAGCCGAAGGCACATAGCGGCGGGTGAGCTTCTGCGTTTGAGAATAATCGCGGAGTCCTTGGGTCAGGTGCAGCAGATATCCAAATTCGCCCAGCGTGAGGGATGCCTCGGTGTCGTAGCGGCGCAAGCTCCTGCGGTTGACAGCCAGCTGCAGAAAGTCGTTTTCCGGCGGTGAGAAAAGCGCGGGATCGGGCAGCGGTACCTGAAGCAGGTTGGGATCTGGCTGCTGCAGGTAGCTGGGGAAGGGTTCCCCTCTTTCCTCGGGGGTTGGGCTTACTCTGACGCTAAAACTGGCTTGCTGGAAAGCATCACCGGCGGGTTCGTATCGGGGCATGAGTTCTCCTAAAACCGTACCATGGACAGGATCATGGCGAGGACAATGATGATTGCCAAAACAGCCATAAGGATATTACCAGCTCGCCCGGATTTATTTGTGTTTTTTGCCATTCTTACTCCAATTGTGTTTTGATTGCCTGAGCCATTTCCGCGGAAACGCCCCTTATCTGCGAGATTTCCTCTATTGAGGCGGCGAGGATGCCATCAATCGACCCAAAACGATTGATGAGTTCTTTTCGCCGCGCAGGACCAACCCCAGGAATTGCGTCCAGGCGTGACACCAAACCGATTTTACCACGCTGATTGCGATGCGCGGTGATGGCAAAACGATGCGCCTCATCCCGGATACGCTGCACAAGATAGAACCCCTGTGAGTGGTCATCCAGCCGAACGGAATCCGACCTGCCGGGTAGGAAAAGCTCTTCTTCCTGCTTTGCCTGGCCAACAATGGCAAACTGTCCCTGCAAGCCAAACTCCTCAATGACATCGATCGCCTGGCGCAACTGCCCTTTTCCGCCATCCACGATCAAAAGGTCAGGGAGCATAGAAAACCCCAGGTCGGGCTTATATCCAGGCTGGTCTTTCTCCTGCTGTTCGGTAATGTAGCGTGAAAAGCGGCGTTTTAACACTTCGCGCATGGAGGCGAAATCGTTCGGTTGGTTGACCGTCCTGATGTTAAAGCGGCGATAATTTTTCTTGGCGGGGATACCCTGTTCAAAAACCACCATACTGCCGACGCTGGCTGTTCCCTGCGTGTTGGAAATGTCATAACATTCGATTCGGTTTGGAGGTTCGGACATTCCCAGAACAGCCTGAATTTCGGATAGGGCTTGATGCTGGCGATCTTTATCAGCTTTCCAACGAATTTCGAGGGATTTCAGCGTCTCGCGGGCATTTACCGCCGCCATCTGGACCAACTCCTTGCCCTGACCGCGCTTGGGAACGGTTAGTTGGACCTTCTCACCCCCGCGGCGGGTGTTGAGCCATTCTTTGATGATGCGGGCTTCTTCGACTTCTTCGGGGAGCATGACTTTGTTGGGGATATGTGCCGCTTGTGAGTAGAACTGTTTGATGAACTCCTCGAGGATTTCGGAGTTTTCTTCCGCCTCGGTGCCTTCGAGGATAAAGTATTCCCGTCCGATCAGTTTGCCAGAACGGATGAAAAAGACCTGCACGCAGGCTTCCCCTTTGGAGCGTGCCATCGCGATGACGTCCGAATCCTGACGATCGTCCGAGATTATTTTCTGTCGTTCCACAACTTTTTCAATCGCCTGGATCTGGTCCCGATAGACAGCCGCTTTTTCGTAATCGAGGTTATCGGAAGCTTTTGCCATGGATTCTTTGAGCCGGTTCGTGATCGGATCGGTGCGTCCTTCAAGAAATCGGCAAAGGTCGTCGATCATCTGGCGGTACTCTTCTTTGTTGACCGCGCCGATGCATGGGGCGGAACAGAGTTTGATGTCGTAATACAGGCAGGCGCGTTCGTCCCTGCCGGTGATCTCTCGGGCGCAAGTGAGGTAGGGGAAAATCTTGCGCAGGATGTCGAGCGTTTGGTGGACTGCCCAAACTGAGGTGTAAGGTCCAAAGTAGCGCGAACCGTCATTGATCATATTGCGTGTCACGGAAAGCTTGGGGAAAGGATCCGCCCAATGCACCTTGATATAGGGATAGCGCTTGTCATCTTTTAGACGGACGTTATAAAATGGGCGGTGAAGCTTGATCAGATTCATTTCCAGAATCAGGGCTTCAAGTTCCGAGGCTACCACAATCCACTCGATATCCCTGATTTTACGGACCATCTGGCGCGTCTTGTAGGTGTGATCGGATGACTGTTGAAAATAAGAACGAACGCGGTTCTTAAGGTTGATGGCTTTACCAACATAAATAATGGAGCCATCTTCATCCTTCATCAGGTAGCAACCGGGTTTATCCGGCAAGGTCGCCAGAATGCCTTTAATCTTTTCAGAAACAGTCATAAACCCATTTTAGCAGATAAAGATTAGCAAAGAATAGGAGAAAGGGTGTCGGGTTGGTATAATCCTAAACAGAGGACTCATGCCAATAAAAATCCTGCCCGAAACAATCGCATCCCAAATCGCTGCCGGCGAGGTGGTGGATAGACCAGCATCTGTGGTTAAAGAGCTGTTGGAAAACGCGATTGATGCCGGCGCGGGTCAGATTGAGATTGAGGTGGAGCAAGCAGGCAGGCGCCTGATTCGAGTGACGGATGATGGAAGCGGCATCCCCGCGGACGAGCTGGTGTTGGCGGTTTGCCGGCATGCCACCAGCAAGCTGAATGACGCCCAGGACCTGTTCAATATTCATACCCTGGGTTTTAGAGGGGAAGCGTTGGCTTCGATAGGGTCGGTTTCGCGCCTGGCGATGATCACCAATACCCATGAGAGTTCGGTAGGCGCAAAGTTGACCGTGGAAGGCGGTGCGCCGACTGGGGCTGTTCCGATTGCGGCAGCCGCGGGCACACGCGTCAGCGTGGAGGACCTGTTTTTTAACCTGCCGGCAAGGCTGAAATTTCTGAAGTCAGATACAACCGAAAATCGCCATATCACTGGTTTGGTAACCCGCTACGCGCTTGCATACCCTTTTATTCGCTGGTCGGTCACAGAGGATGAAAAACCCGTCTTCCAGACAACCGGCAGCGGCGAACGGTTTGAGATCCTGCAGGCGCTGTTTGGACCGACAGAAGCTGGAAACCTGATGCCGGTGAACTTTGAAGAAAAACAGCTTAAGGTTGAGGGATACATCAGCAGCCTCTCCCTGACACGCTCGAGCCGGAAAGACATTACCGTATTCGTGAACGGACGCTGGGTGCAGGATCCGATGCTGACCTCTGCTGTGATCCGGGCGTATAACACCATGCTGATGGTGGGAAGGTATCCCGTCGCGGTGCTTTTTCTCACGATTCCTCCGGAGCTGGTGGACGTAAATGTGCACCCCGCCAAGGCGGAAGTGCGGTTCAGAGATCAGGACGCGGTCTTCAGC
>JAYFQB010000141.1:0-3209 GCA_034927385.1 Anaerolineaceae bacterium
ATGACTTCCTCAGATAAGCCCTTCTGGCTCCTGAAGGAAGAGGTTTCCGGATCATGAAAACCGTACTGATAGTCGCTGCCCAGCTCGTTCAGGAAGTCGTTTTCAGGCGCGTCAGTCATTGCCGTTTCCCGACTCCCCGTATACCTCCCGGATCCAGTCATAGCCGCTTTCCTCGAGCTTAAGCGCGAGTTCCGCCTGACCGGTTTCCACGATCCTCCCCCGGTACAGGATGTGAACAAAATCGGGTTTCAGGAAGTTGAGCATCCGTTGGTAATGCGTGATCACCAAAACGCCCAGATTATCGCCCACGAGCGAGTTGACGCCTTCGGAGACAATACGGACCGCGTCGATATCCAACCCACTGTCGGTCTCATCAAGGATGGCAAACTTCGGGTCAAGCATTGCCAGTTGCAAAATCTCAGCACGTTTCTTTTCGCCGCCGGAGAACCCCTCGTTTAGATACCGTCCGGCGAAGGAATAATCCATCCCCAGGAAGTCCATCTTGCTTTTCATCGCCTTGCGAAAAGCGACCAGAGAGATGTCTTTTGATTCCGGATCGTTTGCCTTAAGCTTGGAGTTCACTGCTACGCGTAAAAAGTTAGCGAGCGTAACACCGCTAATCGAAACCGGGTATTGAAACGCCAAAAACAAACCGCGGTTTGCCCGTTGGTCGGTGGAAAGACCGAGGATGCTTTCGCCGTCAAGCAGAATATCCCCTTCGGTCACAATATAGTGTGGATGTCCCATAATCGCGTTGGAAAGGGTCGATTTCCCTGTTCCGTTGGGTCCCATCAGGGCATGAATTTCGCCCTGCTGCATGGTCAAATTGAAGCCTTTGAGAATTTCTTTTCCGTCGACTTCAACGTGTAGGTTTTTAATTTGTAATTTCGCCATTATTGCCTGTTATGTGTAGGATTTATAGGCGGATTATAGCATGCGACCCCTCGAAAGTCAATTTTTTAGCATATACCTTAACTTATTAACATTCACATTCGACAAAAAAAGTGCGTCTTTGGGTTGAATCGTATATAATCATTAACGTTAGCTGAAACATCAAAATTAGTTGATGGTTGCTATCAATATCAGACCCAGTTTGGGTAAACAAATTAAGATTACAGGAGAAAAGAAATGGCAGATGACAAAGGATTATTGGGAAAAATCTTCGGCAAGAAAGATACTAAGAAAGAAGTAGAAGAAGCCGCCCAAAAGGCAGCTCAAGAAGCAAAGCGAGAGGCGGAAATTGCCGCTGAAAACGCGAAACGTGTCGCAGACGCGGAACGTTACAAGGCTGAAGCCGAAGCCCGCCGGGTTGCCACCGAAGCAGAAGCCAAGGCAAAAGAAGTTGCCGAAGAGAATGCCAAACGCGTTGAGCAGGCAGATCGCTACAAAGCCGAAGCGGAAGCCCGCCGAGTCGCCGCAGAAGCTGCCGCGGCAGCCAAGGCAAAAGAAGCCGCTGCCTGGATTGGCGAGCACACTGTTACCGCTGAAGACACTCTCAGCCATATTGCGCTGAAGTTCTATGGTCACGCCACACCCCCCTATTACAAGCTGATTTACGAAGCCAACAAAGACATCATTGGCGACAATATGAACATCATTGTGCCAGGTCAGGTGCTTCGCATCCCAGCCCTGCCCGAAGACCTGAAATAGGAAGGCAGACTGGTCATAATGGCAGATAATTTCGATTTAAGCACCGTTTTTAAGACGGTTACTGAAGCTCTGAAAGACAACCAAGCCAGCCTTAACGCCGCGGATGAATACAATGGCGATCATGGCACGCACATGGTGGAAACCTTTGGGCTGATCCAAAAAGCGGTTGCGTCCAAGTCAGACAAATCTGCTTCGGACCAGTTGGCGTATGCAAGCGATCAGCTTCGCTCTCTGACGACCAGCGGTTCAGCCAAGTTATATGCTGATGGTCTCGAAGAAGCCGCCGAGCAATTTAAGGGAAAAGAATTCACCCAAAAATCCGCAGGCACATTGATCAACGCCCTCATGGGCAGCAAACCTTCCGCGAATGACGGTTCGGGTGATTTTCTCTCGACTCTGCTTGGCGGTCTTAGTGGAAACTCCCAAAGCCAAACGCAGCCTCAAACGCAGCAACCTGCTCCAGCTCAAAGTGACGATCTGGTGGGTTCCTTACTGGGCAGCGTCTTGCAGCAAACCGGAAGCCAACCTCAAAGCGGGGGTGGCGGCGATTTGCTCAGTAGCCTGCTCGGCGGTCTGGGTGGTTCCCAAACCCAACCGGCACAGCAGAGCCAACCCAACGGCGACCTGCTAACCAGCCTGCTCGGTGGGCTCACTGGGGGATCATCTTCCTCCCAAAGCTCCAACGGCGGCATGGGCAACCTGCTCACCTCATTTCTCGGCGGGCAGAGCTCCAGCCAAAACGGCGCGAGTGGTCTCGATACTAAGGATCTATTAAGCGCGGCGTTGGCGTATTTTTCCGCCAAACAAAGCGGCCAGTCCAATATGCAGGCTGTCCTGCAGGCAATCTCAGCCGCAAGCCGATTTAGCGGGAGTAAAGACCGCACTCAATCTGGCGCGGTTGTTGTCAACACCATTCTTGGCATGATGGGTGCGAATTAGCACTCTTTCTGCTCGGATGAATACAAACAAAAAGCCCCTTTATTGGGTCTTTTTGTAACCTGAATTTTTCGCTACTAACCAAGGGGGTATTTGTTGGCAACCCGCAGAAGATCCTCTTCATTGTGCACGTTTTCCAGGAGGTCCTGCAGAAGGTCATCATCCCCCAGCATCTCAGCAAGCTGGCTCATGTTGGCAAGGTGTTCCGTGGGGTTGCAGGATGCAAGCGTGAAGAAGATGTTTGCATACTTTTCCGGATCGCCTTCAACAAACGAAACCGGTTTCTCGACCTTCATGAAACCAATCGCAGTGTTAAAGACACCTTCAGAACCCTGCTGCGAATGGGGCATCGCCACGCCGGGAAGAAGCACGATATAAGGACCAAATTCCTCAACACATTCGATGACTTTTTTCTGGTATCGCTCATCAATCGTGCCGTCAGCCAATAGAGGTTTGCATCCGATCCGAATGGCATCGCGCCAATCTTCCGCCTCTTCTACGAAAATACAGTGTTTCTTTTCCACAAAATCATGCAGTAATGACATATTGATCGTCTCCTTTTGTTGCTCGTGTTCCGCTTTCGATAATCTTACCACTCCGCCTAAAACCGCCGCTGATGCTCA
>JAYFQB010000255.1:0-4673 GCA_034927385.1 Anaerolineaceae bacterium
TTTAACAACGCAAACAAACCGGCGCCGGCGCCAAGCGTGCCCACCAACGCGAGCAGGAAATCGCTGGTTGCCTGAAGCTGGAGCAGGTCTTTACCCTGGAAAGGAGGCTCACTGCCCAACAGGCTGCCGAGCAGGCTGCCAAAGGCAACAAAGAAAACGCAGCTCAATAGCAAAACCAGCCAACCGCGTTTCTCGCGGACTTCCTCCCAATTGATTTTTTCGATCAGGTAGCCCAGGAGCCAACCTGTGGTCAGGATCATGGGCATTGTGATATGCGTGGTCAGCCAGGGCATGCGTTCCCCCGCGAAAGAAAACGCCAAAAGGCTCATGCCCGACCAGAAAAGCAGCAAGGCAAGTGTTGGCAGCGTTGCGGCGCGTTCAGGATTGAATGGCGGATCGGTAAAGAGCCGCCCGAATCCTCCGGTACTGCCGGGCTCTCCCTCCGTTTGTTCCTCAAGTGGCGTTTCATCCAAAACATCTTGTTCTTCAGGAAGTTCGACGAGCTCCAGCTCGGCTTCCAGCAGGTCTTCCTGTGCATCTTCGGTTTCAGGAATGTCTGCATGGGTAAAGGGATCATCCACTTTGGCAGAGAAAAGATTGCGGACAAAGCCAATCACCAGTGCGATAATCACCCCCAACGCTGGTAGATACTCATACATAGGTATCTGGACCAAGGCGTAATAGTAGAGCGGTTGGGTGCCTCGTTCAACGGCTTGCTGCTGCATCCAGTATCCGAGCGCTCCAACGATACCCTTGAAGAAGCCTTCGCCAGGGCTGAAAAAGGTGGTGTAAAAGACGATAAAAATGCCCCAAAAAATTGCCGCGCAGCGCAGGAAGGTCTTTCGGTTCCAAAGCATTCCAAGGAAGATCGACAAGCATATCAGAACCGTGAAAACAATTCCCGAACGAATAATGCCAGCCTGGCTGTAGTCCGTGGCATCGAAACCCAGGAGGGTAAGCGGCAGGGCAACCAGCAGCGGCAGGATCAGAATCAGAGGGAGGACGATCAGATCAAAGGTGCGGGAGGATCGGATTTGTTTCCAACCGAGCCCCTGCACGAGGAAAACAATCGCGGCAATGGCTGAGATGCCGGTTAGCCCCGCCGCGGCAATTAGCGGCAGTTTTGAGTTGATCAGGTAGGTTACGCCTGCTTCTGATGAGACCGCGCCTGTCTGCATTGGAGCAGCGGTCTTGCCGAGAACGTATACCCCGAGGGTCACGACAATCATAGCCAGGGTGAGCGCCACGGCAATCCGAAAACGGCTTTTAATGCTGTCAGACTTCCAGGCTCGGCGGAGGGATTCAAAAATGAACAACAACGCCAAGAAGATGGCTGCTTCGGCAGTGAATATGTAAGAAGTCGCTTTGTCGGCGTAATGCATGGCGGTGATGAAGGTCAGCCACAAAAGCCATTTTGGCTGCCCGTCCTCCATGTAGCGCAAGAAGAGCCAGAGCATCACGACCCCCCAGAAGACAATGAAAATTTCGTTGCGCGTGTAGCGGCTGTAAAACAGGATATATGGTGAGATCATAAAAAGCGCGCCGGCGCAGATCGCCCCAACCCGCCCCAGGTATCTCCGCCAGGCGAAGAGCGTGAAAATCACCACCCCGATGCCGAAAAGCGCCGCGGGTACCCGTGCGGAAAAATCCGAGTCGCCGAGGAGGAAGTAAGAAAGCGCCAGGGCATGGAACTGGAAAGGTCCGTGGGTGACCGGGTCGTAGACGTAATTTTCGATGGTGTATGCCGGAACGACGTGGTTGATTTCATCATGCGCCATCGTCCGTGCGCCAAGATCGTAGAAACGTGTTACGACGGTGAGGATGATGATGACAGCAATCAGGAGCTGTTCGATAGTGAAATTGCGCCACCAAGGGAACACGGCTTTATCGAGCCAGCGGTCGTTGCGGGTTTTGAGGGGGGAAGTCAGGTTTTCAACGGACATAAATTAGTCTCCGATAGTGATTCTCAGATGATGTAAACTATACCTTGCCCCATTGAAATCGGCAAGTTGCAGAGGGAGAAAACTCGATTCATGGAAAGAATTATTGAGCTTTCAGGGTTGAATTGGGAGGTTGAGATGGGTTGTCTGTGATCGCGCCCTTCTGGCGGCAGCGATAGATATGGGCGGCAACCCCATAAAACCCCGAAGCTTACATTGGACATCCAGGCACGGGCGCTATGCCTTATAGGGATTTATTCCCGACACGGAACTTTGCATTACAATTCATCTATGCGACCTCGTTTTCTTGTCTTGTTTTTAACCACATTGTGGTTGGTTTCCGCCTGCAAGCCGCAGACGCCAACCCCGACCGAACTGCCTCCCACACCAAACCTGGAGCAGTTGATGCAGACTTCGGTCTTTGAGGTTACGCAAGCCGCCGCTCTGACCCAGGCGGCGCTGCCAAGCGCCACCTTCACCCCGCTGCCAACAGCAACCAATACGCCAATTCCAACGGTGATTGCCACCATCGCGCGCACTCCAACCCAACTGGTTACAGCAACCTCGGAAGCCGCCTGTAATCGCGTGGGCATGGGCACTCCTTTTGACCTGACCATTCCTGACGGCACGCAAATCCCAACGGGTGAGAAATTCACCAAAACCTGGAGGCTGGTCAATTCGGGTTCCTGCAAGTGGACAAGGCTTTATAAGCTCGTGTTCTACTCCCAGAACCCGCTCGGAGCCACTTATGAGTATTTTTTGCCGGGAGAGGTACTGCCGGGATATGCTGTGGACCTGAGCATTGAGTTTACCGCCCCTCTTCAGACGGGCAGCTACCGCAGCAACTGGATGCTGCAAGCCCCGGATGGCACACTCTTTGGCTTGGGAATGAACGCGGATACGCCTTTTTATGTTTCGATCGTGGTGGTCGACCAGCCTACCTCCACTCCAAGCCCCACGCCCTGAATAAAAGACGATACTCAGCCGGGAGTCACTTTTTAAGATAAGATTAGGCATCAAACTTATCGGAGTGTGTGATGCCAGATTTTAACCCCCTCGACCCACAGAATATGAATGGCGCGATCGAATCCCTCGGCGCCAACCTCAAAGCTGGGTGGCAGCTTGGATTGCGGATGGAGGTCCCAGAATATAAACCTCTACGGCAAATCGTAATCTGCGGCATGGGTGGGTCGGCAATTGGCGGGGACTTTGCCACCTCTTACCTTTCGGAGGCGCTGCTTGTTCCGGCGATTGCCCACCGAAATTATGGTCTTCCCGGTTGGGCAACTGGTCCAGAAACGCTGGTGGTTTGTTCCTCTCATTCCGGCAACACTGAAGAGACGCTGAGTTCTTACCATGAAGCTCTGCGGCGCGGTTGCAGCATTGTTAGCATCACCACTGGCGGCAAGCTGGCTGACCTATCCGCAGAAAATGGTACGACCTGTTGGATCTTTGCTCACGTTGGGCAGCCTCGAACAGCCATCGGCTGGTCGGTTGGTCTGCTGTTGGCGCTTTTTTTCCGCTTGGACCTCATTGAAGATCAGAGCTTTGCGGTGGAAGAGGCAGTAATGCTGCTGGCGGAAGGCATACAAAAGCTCGGAAAAGACAGCCCAGTCTCCAACAACCCTGCCAAACGGCTTGCCGGACAATTGCTGGAAAGGAACGTTGTTATTTATGGATCGGGTGTCTTGGAAGTGGTCGCCCGTCGGTGGAAGACGCAAATCAATGAGCTTGCCAAAGCCTGGGCGGTTTTTGAGGGGATCCCGGAGATGAACCACAACGCCCTTGCCGCGCTGCGTCACCCCGATAGCCTCTACGAACACACTTCAGCGATTTTTTTACGCTCCAACTTCGAGCATCAGCGCAACAGCAAACGCATGGACCTCAGTCAACAATTCTTTTTACGGGCAGGCGTAGCGGTAGATAGCGTTTGGGCGTGGGGCCAGGGCAAGCTGGCGCAGATGTTCAGCCTGCTCCAGTTTGGCGATTATGTCTCGTATTACCTGGCGCTAGCCTATGGCGAAGACCCGACACCGATCGAAGACCTCAACGAGCTGAAGAAGCTTATGTCGAAGTAAGGGAGAGGCGGATTTAACCGCGCGCTGATAGGAAATTCTGCAATCCGCTCGATATTTAGCCCTGAATGCACCTCTACTTTTAGTCGGTTAGCATAAGACTGACCAGTTCAACCGCCTTTGAAACGTTTTCAATCCGGCGTATGGAATTCGCAAGCTTGGGTTGACCTTTGGTGTAACTTGGCACCCACCTGTGCGCGTCATGGCATCGGAGAAAATAGAATTCCTGGGGTGGAAAAGACTACAGATTAAAATTCACCACGTAAGACTTATTTGTGCGGTATCAGCCATCTCTTTTCGCAGTAAACCATAGGTTCCCGCGGTCTCGATTCCAAACCGTTAGGAATTGGAATGGTTACAACCGCATATATAAGATTGGGTATGGATTGCCTTGCTCGTCCGTATCGCTTCTCCGGAAGACTCTAAACCCCAGGCGCTCATAAAAACCTCTCGCTTGCGGGTTTTGTTCATTCACTGCTAATTCATTTATGGAATAAGCCTCAATGCCAAGCTGTAACAGTTGCTTTCCGAAACCCTTTCCAATGTAATCGGGCGAGATGAAAAGTGAATCCAGTTTCTTACCAGTGATACCCATAAATCCTACTGGGATGCCTTCCTCATTAAACAAGACAACCAAAATAGCGGTCGAGCGCAATGC
>JAYFQB010000267.1:0-10735 GCA_034927385.1 Anaerolineaceae bacterium
CGAAACACCCACAACGACAGGATTCGACTCGGAATGATATTTCATGCAAAAGACGAGGGCCTCATCGGGTCGGAATAAATAACATTCTTCACCTTCACTATTTTCCAACCATACGGATCGGATTTCATAAGGTCCTACGTAGTTTCTGTTAATTTCGTCGCTGCTATTCACTTTTTTATTGTAGGATATGCCGCTTTTCAGATAGGATTCAATCATCGCCGATGTTGGACCAATTTCCTCAACCGTACCGTTTGCCAAAAAGATTGTCTTTTCACACAATTCGCTAATACTTCCCATGTTGTGGCTAACAAACAACACCGTGCGACCTTCGCTTGCCACATCGATCATTTTGCCCAGGCACTTTTTTTGGAACTCGGCATCGCCCACCGCCAGAACCTCATCCACGATCAAAATCTCGGGGTCGAGGTGGGCGGCAACGGCGAAAGCCAGGCGCACGTACATCCCGCTGGAGTAGCGCTTGACGGGTGTGTCGATGAATCTTTCCACGCCTGAGAACGCCACAATTTCATCAAACTTACGGCTTACTTCAGCCTTGCGCATCCCTAAAATAGCGCCATTGAGGTAGACGTTTTCCCGCCCGGTCAGCTCAGGGTGAAAACCGGTCCCAACCTCCAGCAGGCTGCCAATTCGCCCCCTGACCTTCACAACACCGCTGGTGGGGGCTGTAACGCGCGAGAGGATTTTGAGCAGGGTGCTCTTGCCGGCGCCGTTGCGCCCGATGATGCCAAGCGCCTCTCCTTGCTGGACGGTGAACGAGACGTCGTCCAGCGCGAGGATCGATTCGTTTTTGCCGGAAGGCTTCTGATCACGCCCGATGATGGCATACGGGTCCGGTTTACCCCTTGTCCGAGCCCACCACCGTTCAAGGTCGCGGCTGAGCGTCCCCGTGCCGATTACGCCGAGGTCGTATTGTTTGGTTAAGTGTTCAACTGAAATTACTGTGTTTTTCATTTTCTATATAAAACCGCCAATGTGCTTCACTCCTGCTAATTTGCAAAGCATCAGATCTCGTGCTCTATATCCACCACTCATCAGAAGCCACCACCCCTTCCTGGTCGTTTTCCTGGGCAGCCCTTACACCGTATCAATAAATGTCTTTTCAACGCGGTTGAAGATGACTATTCCGATAAACAAAACTACCAGCATAAAGACAAAGGAATATCCCAGCCGCAGCCACGAAGATTCACCCGCGCCGAGGAAACCCGCTCTGAAAGTTTCGATGACAGGTGAGATCGGATTGAAGGTGGCAAGCCAGCGCCAACGCTCTGGGATGGCGGAGACCGGATAGATTACGGGGGTGACATACATCCACAAACCAACCCCAAAACCAACCAGGTAGGAAAGATCGCGATACTTGGTTGTCATGGAGGAGATAATGATTCCAAAACCCAGCCCCAATCCCGCCATCAACAGAACCAGCAGGGGCAGAGTGAACGCCCAGGATGTAAGGGAAATTGCCGACCCCCGCATAAAGAAAAATAAGCAGAACGCGAGGAAAAAAACGAATTGAATTGCGAAACTAATCAGGTTTGATATGACGATGGAAATTGGAGTGACAAGGCGAGGAAAGTACACCTTGCCAAAAATCCCAGCGTTCGAAATAAAGGTGTTCGAAGTTCCGTTGAGGCAGCCCTGGAAGTAATTCCACATGACGTTTCCGGACATGTAAAAGAGCATCTGAGGAAGACCGTCGGTTGGTAAATTTGCAATCTGCCCAAACACCACGGTGTAGATGATCGAGGTAAAGAGGGGTTGGATGAGAAACCAGATCGGTCCGAGAATGGTTTGCTTGTAGCGGGAGACTAAGTCCCGCTGAACGAAGAGGGAGATCAGGTCGCGATATTGCCAGACCTGGCGAAGCTGCAGGTCATACCATTTCTTGCGAGGGGTGATGATCAGGTCCCAATTATTTTCATTATCCATCTGAAGGCTCTGTTTCATACGATTTATTCCACTGATATCGAAGAAAAACCATAATAGTCTGCCATACAGCGATTCACCCAATTCTTTGGATTAGAGGTTAAATCTCCATAACCGAAACCATTAATAGCGCTTCTGGTCACGGCATGTTGCACACCTTGCGACTTCATTAATCGCAAACTTTCGTCCCGTGCATCCCAGGTTTGGGCATACGTTACATGCGCGGGCAGATCTTTCAATAGACCTCCCGAGAAACTGACGCCTCTAAACAGCGTGAAAATCACAAGCAGTATACATGCCACTAAGGTAAGCGAAGAAATATTAATCCGGGATCCATCTTTCAGGTGATTCCTGACCATAGATCCAGTTATCGCCATGATCGCCATAATGCCCGCATCGATGAAGAAAAACGGTAGTATCATCGCCCGATTCTCTGGATACTCCCCTTGTATATAGGATGAAGGGGTTGCCGCAACCAGAGAGATGATCAACACAAACAATGCGATTGCAACAATAGTCCGGAACGGCTTCTGCGAAAGAATATCCTTTAAGGATTTCGATTTATCGAAAGAGACAGAAAAACCAGGTTCAATCAACAAACCGAACAAAAATGGAACTAACAGCAATAGAAGCACCCACCCTTTGCTATTTACTAAGAAGACATAGAAAATTACGAGGGTGCTTCTCACTATGACCCACGGAAGCTCCACCATTGAGGTCGGATTGGGATGAGAAGAAGCCGCCTGGCGCACAGCATTCCCGGGAGCGATCCAAACAATGAACAATGCCGCCAAAGAAAAGATGAACCCAATCAATAATGATTGCATAAGAACTCTGTTCTTTTTTGAATAGCCGTTCTTATAAAGAAAGAGAATAACGATAGAGAAAATTGCGACCTGGATGACGCTAAAAATCTCAGAGAAACCGCAATTAATAAAAGCCAATAATGGCAACAGGAAAGAGTAAATTCTCTTGCTTTTGTTTCTCCCGATGAGCAAATAAAACCCTGCGAGGAGTGAAAAAATGATTAATGGCAGGCTGTAATTAATGCTACCAATCAACCAAAAAACAGACTCATACAGAGCAGGTAATGAACTGAATAAAAACACAAGTATTAAACTCGCGTACATTGCTGCTGAAAGCATTGTGAATGGTTGCCCGATTATTGTAAGGACCTGATACATCGCGAACATTAACGAAACGAACCAAAGGAATATTAAAACTGCAGAAAAAACCGATGGCGCTCTCCATCCCAATAAACTGATAAGCCCCGACAGGAAGGTAAAGGAAAATCGTCCAGTCCAGCCTGTATACCTTAGCTTCATGTATTCAAACAAGCTGGTTTTACTTGCCGCGCTTGCCTCACAAAAATCATCTGTAAAAAACCGAGTATAGGTGCTTAACAGAATGACCGACGCCAACACGACTAAAAGGATGATGAGAAGTGATATTAATGTAATCCTAAGCGTATTGTTTGTTTTCGACATCATCTATCTACTGTAATGGTTCGGTTTATGAAATTTCATTGAAACTTATATAACCCGTGTTGTTAACATATCCATCCGATCCATCAAATGAGATCACTCTTCCCGGGATGCCGACAACAACGCCGTAGTCAGGAACGTCTTTGGTAACAACGCAACTAGCGCCAATCGCGGCATAACTGCCGATATGGATATTACCAAATATTTTCGCCCCAGGTCCGATGTAGACATTGCTGCCAAAGGCAGGGACTCCGGGTGTTTTTCCACGCCTACTGACGCCGATCGTGACGTCATGGGAGAGGTTGCAGTTTTCGCCGATAACCATCCTTCCGTTGGTCATGATTTCAAAAGGGCTGATCTCCCTTTGCTGCGTGTTAATTACTCAGTCAACAGATTCTGATGAATCCAGTCGACAGTGCGTTGGTCCCAGCGGTAGGTGTATGAGGTGCTGCCGAGAGATGGGATGTACGCGTAATCAACCGTCAGCAGCTCGTCCGGGAGTTGGGCGGAGCGAAGGTTGTCGAGTTCGAAATTGCGCAGGAAACACACACCCAAACTGGCAATTTGGTCAACCGAAAGATCAGTTAGAAAAGCACCCTTGAAATCGTTTAGCAGAGCAGGTATTTTTACCAGCGAGTCAGGCTGCATCAACTTTTTTAGGATCGCCTTGATCACCAAAGTCTGGTTCCCTACACGGAAGCTGTCGGAATAATTCGTGCGAATGCGCATCAGAGCCAAGGCTCGTTCGCCGTTCAGGGTCTGCAACCCAGACGGGAACGAACCTAACTCAGGGTTAGGATCCTCAACCCAATACGGCAGGTTCACTTCCACCCCGCCGATCGCGTCGATGAAGTTGATCACGGTGTCAAAATTGACCACGGCATAGTGTTCCGGTGTAACACCAAAGTTATATCGAATGACTTCCGCCAGCGAATTCGCGCCGATCCCTTCCCCCAGATATCCCCCCCATCCCGGAGTGCCAAACAGATACGCCTGGTTTATTTTCATCGGATTTTCTTCAGTAAAACGCCCCTCCGGCGCTTCCACCAGCAGATCACGAGGGAGGGCAACCATGCTGATCTTCATCTCCACAAAATCCACCCTCAGGACGCGGATCACATCCGCCAGCCCATAGGTATACTGCGGGTCACTATAATCAATGCCGACCAGTAATACAGTCCAGTCAGCTTCGTTCCCACATACTGGTCGCTTGCCTGCCTGGGCGGTTGGCTCAACGAAAACAGGCATTTTTTCAAGATTGGAAGGCGGTTGAAGCGTGGCTACAGCGTCCCCTTCCACTGGACCCACTACCATGGTCGGTAAGCTCAAAGGTTCTGAACTTGGTTTTTGTAAGGCTGGTCCAATCCATACCAGGTAAAGGAAGGCAAATAGAACCGTCAGACCAAGAACGACATAGAGGAAAACCTTCCAACCGCGCCGGCTCTTCTTGGCTGGCGGTTCCGGACTGACACCGTTGATGATAATTGGTTGTGTATCTTTCATGATATTTTCCTGTGTTACTTAGCTGCAGTATAGCACCAATAACGGATGGACTGCCATCTGCCGCCTAAGGGTTGAGCTCCAACACGCCGGTCGGCAGCAGTATCTTGTAGCAAGGGAAGTGTTGGAATACCATTTTCGCTGGAAATTCGGAGAATTATCGATCAAAACCCACGCCTGACCTGGTTTTATATACGCCTCCGCCTTTCCGACATGGTTTCCATCTCGGAAAGGAGGTTGTTTTTCTCATGTACCCCCGTTTTTTTTCTATCTCAACCTGTTCTCACAGGCTTCCGACGCACTTTTTCAGCGGCAAGCTCCACACGCATCATGCTGCCTTGCATGATTTTCAACAGCACAGCCACGCGTTCCTTGCCATTTACGCACTTCTCGAACACACCTTCCAGTTGACCAAGAGACGCATCTTCCACCAAAACTTCCTCGCCCGCCCTTAGCCCCGAGCGTTCGCGCCTGAAGTCAAAATTGCGTTGAGAAACCTGGCGGTGGACCGCCTCGATGATGTTGGTGGGGATGAATGCCGGGATGCCATCAAAGTGAACCAAGCCGATAACTCCCCGCATCAAAAAGACTTTCTTAGTGTAAAGGTTATCGGGGTTGTCGTTCACAAAAAGATCTCCCGGGAAGTATGGTTTTTCCTCACGCGATCGTGGGTTGATTGGCTTAACCGCGTAGACTGGCAGGTAATTGGAGATACGTTTGGAGTTCAATTGGTCGTTAACGATAAACTCCATGTTTGACTTACACCGCAAAGCATACCAGCGGTTACTGGAATCATCCGGGGCTAACGTTATAATCTTTAGGTCTTCCATCTCCCTTTACCTTAGCTGTTATTATAACTTGTGAATAGAAGTAGTGAACATTCGGAAAAAGATCCATCTGTGTTTCAATCGGAGGTCGGTAAAGAAAACCGGAAGTTGGGTTCTGGAATAGCGCTTCTTCGCGAGTCCACCGCCATGCGTTGGTTATGGCAGAATCCGCTGCTTCTACAGCCATCTGCCACTTGTCTTTCCCAACCAAGACAACCGAAGATTGCAGCGTTGCCCTGGCTGACTCAGAACGAGCCTGAAACATACGGATTTACCGCTGATATGTGAAACATGTACGAACACCATTAAGAGACTTGTTTGGTATAAAATTATCTAAATGAAAGGTTACCCTATGAAAAAGAGTATTGTTCTGGCGTTAGGTGGTGGAGGAGTTAGAGGCATTGCCCATCTCGGGGCAGTTCAATGCCTCCTCGAAAATGGTTATGAAATCAGCGGTATTGCTGGAACAAGCGCCGGTGGAATGTTTGGCGCGCCCTTGGCTGCGCAGGTCGCGCCATTGGAAATTCTCGCCGCCGTGACCGACTTTTTTAAAAGTCCAAATTTCCGCCGGGCGTCCACCGATCCGGCTTCATTAGCTGGAACCACTGGCTTGGAATACGTCCTGGAAAAGTTTCTGAGGGATAAAACCTTCGACGACCTGCCTATAAAACTCTCGGTCACTTCCGTCAGTCTGAAGACCGGAGAAGAAGTGGTAATTAATGAGGGCGATGTCATTTCCGCCGTCCTCGCGACAATTGCCATTCCTGGCGTCTTTCCCAGCATGGGAAGCGATGTGTTGGTTGACGGTGGTGTTTTGGACCCCGTGCCTGTTAGCCCTGCTCGCGCACTAAACCCTTCTGTTCCAGTCGTGGCGGTTACTCTTCACGCCAAGCCAGCCGGTTATTCTCCGATTGAGGATAATGCCATTGGGATTGAGCAATTTCCTGAACAAATCGTTGAACGGCTAGCGAAAACGAGGATCGGTGAATCCCTCAAAAACATGAGCATTGGTTATTCTCTCGTTTCAGATCAACTGGCGGAATTGAACCTTGAGCTGACCAAGCCGGACGTGGTCGTCCGCCCGATTGTTGGTCATTTTGGAACGCTGCAAAAAGTTGACCCTCAGGTTCTGTATGATGAAGGCTACCGGGCGATGGTTGAGGAGCTGCCAACACTGCAGGATGCTTTTTCGTACATGAAAAGCATCAAACGCATCTCAAAATATACGACAGCAAGTACTGATTAACTGTCTACCCTCGCCGCAGGATTGCAATCAGCGAAAGAAATAGCCCTAATCCTGCTAATGTGATAATCACGTACCCAATCGGTATCCCACCGGTGGCGGTTCCGCCGGTTTCAGCCTGGAAAGTTGGGATCTGCAAGGCTGGCGGTTCGGTGAAGGTGGGCAGCCGCGATGGTTGGGCGGTGATGATAAACTGCGCCGCCAGGGTTGGGTCAATCGTCTTAGTGATCGAAGGAGTCTCGGTTGGCGGAGCCTGCAGCATCGGTAAAGTTCCGCCAAACACCTCCACGCGATCAAGAACCACCCAACCTCGATCGCCTGGCGCACCGGCGTACTCAATTTGGACGTAGCTGCCATAGTAGCCAAAAGCAGTTGCTTCCTGCCCTACCAAAAACACACCCACCTGGGATGAAGTCGCGCTTGGCCCGCTTCGAACGTTCAATGGAATCGTCGGTTCGCCAATCGCCCGCACCCACAGCCCCCGGGGCGTACCCGTCACGGTCGGCACCTCGAGCGTCGGAAATTGCCCCAATACTGGTGTGGTAATCCCGGGCATTATTAACGCCCCAATCGCGAGGATAATCCCAAGCGCCAGAGCGATGATTGTCGTGATATGTTTTGTTTTAGCAGCCATTCTTGTTGCCTCTTACTTTTCCCGATTATAATCTAAAGCTGAATGCATCATTGATAGAGAGACAACATGACAACACGCATTTATCATGGAGACATCCAACCGGAAGACATTGCCAGAAACCTGGTTGCATATTATAACCGCGGCAACTACCAGGCGCAGCGCTACGGCTCGGACGACAAACTCGCGGTTCAGATCGCAACCCGCACAAATCGCAATTCAGGCGGAGCACCCGCCATGACCGCCAATATCTCAAGAGTTGAAGACGGCATCAGCATCACCCTGAGCAATCAGATATGGTACGGCTTGGCTGCCAGCCTCGGTCTGACGGCAATCAACGCCCTAAGAAACCCCCTTTCGTTAATCAACCGCATTGATGATATCGCGCAGGACGTGGAGTCGCTCCAATTGGAAGAAGCCATCTGGGAAGTCATTAACCAGACCGCCCGTCAGCATGGAACCGGAAAACGCCTCTCAGAACGGCTCAGCCGCACGGTTTGCCCGTACTGCCTCACAGCCAACCCCATCGCTTCCTTTCGCTGCCTAGCCTGCGGTGCGCCTCTTGGAGAAGTGCAGCCGACCACTTGCCAAAATTGCGGCTTCGTCGTGAACAAAAACGAGAAAATCTGCCCCAACTGTAACCATCCGCTGATTTGAGTGTTATTACCTTAACGGATTTATCGCTTTTGGATAATTCTTGAGTCCGCACTCGTCACAGAAAGGTTAGTTTATGATTAAGATCATCGCCGATACCTCCTGCGGTTTACCACTCGACACCCTGAATCAACTTGGGATCGAAACACTACCGCAGATCATCATTTTCCAATCTGAAACTTTCCGTGATGATACCGAAATGAATACCGCCAGCTTTCTTGAGAAGCTGCGCGCCTCAAAAGACCTCCCAGGCACAGCCGCCCCGCCCCCGGCTCTCTACACGCCGATTTACAAAAAGATCCTCGATTCCGGTGATACCGCGTTGGTAATCACGCCATCAGCCAAAGTTAGCGGCACCTTCCGCAGCGCCACAGTGGCTGCAAACGAGTTTCACACTGACCAAATTCACATCGTTGACAGCAACACAATTGCCAGCGGTTTGGGTTCGATCGTCAGGGCGGCACAATACTGGGTTGATTCCGGGCTGACAATCACCGAAGTGAAAGAAAAAATCGTTGAAATGTCTTCTCGCGAGCGAGTGTTCTTCCTCGTGCCGACCCTTGAATACCTTCACAAGGGCGGACGAATTGGAGGAGCCTCCAAACTCGTTGGCTCGCTGTTGCAAATTGTGCCGATTCTGACAATAAAAGACGGTCAGATTGAACCCTTCAATAAAGTCCGAACGGTCAAGCAGGCAGTTCGCATGATGGTCGACCTCACCGCTGAGTACTGCGCAAACAACCCTGAGCCTTATCTCACGGTGAGCGAGTGCGACTCCGAACCCTTGTGTACGCAGGTTTCCGAGGAGCTAACCACCGCCACTGGCATCCCCGAGATCCCCATCTACACCGTTCCACCGGCTATTGTCGTGCACGCGGGACCGGGTGTAATCGAAATCAGTGGTTTTATCGCACGGTCCTGAGCCATTGGGCGAGTCGCCAAAGCCAGACATCCGATGGATACGCAAGACCTTACCCAACAATCTCCGACACTTCCAGATTGGATCGTTTTTGCGGATGATAGCCTCGTGGTCATCAATAAGCCTGCCGGTTTACGTTCAGTTCCGGATGGTTACGACCCTTCCCTGCCCCATCTGCGGTGCGTATTGGAGCCATTTTTGGGCAGGCTTTGGATGGTGCACCGACTGGATAAAGACACCAGCGGGTTAATGGTGCTGGCGCGGGACGCGGACTCGCACAGGGAACTGAACCGCCAGTTTCGCGAGCATGAACCCGTCAAGCATTACATCGCGCGGGTCGCGCCATTGCCATCCTGGGATGAGATCAGCCTCGATGCCCCGCTGCGCGTCAATGCCGACCGCGGTCACCGCACGCATGTGGATTTTGCCATGGGCAAACCCGCGCGGACCGACTTTTGGGTTTTGCGGCGCGGTCTGGCTTGGGCGGAGCTTGATTGCCGGCTTTTCAGCGGGGTAACCCACCAAATACGCGCCCATCTATACCATCTTGGGCTTGGGATTCTTGGTGATCCCCTCTACCAACCTCCACAATTCAAAGCTGCTTCAAAGCCAGATGTAGACCGCATGATGCTCCATGCCTCCGAGTTGAGCTTTACGCACCCCAAAACCGGGTCGGTCTTGCGCTTTCAGGCACAAGAGCTCATGCCCACAATGATGGATGTTTCTGCCGAATAGAAGTAAAGCTGTTCATACCGATGACGACATGGTCCAAAACGCGAATGTCCAGCAGCTTGCCAGCCTCAATGATCGCGCGGGTCATGTTGACATCTTCCGGGCTTTCGGTCGGATCTCCTGAGGGGTGATTATGCGCCAGCATAACCGCGTTGGCGTTTTTGCTCACAACAAGCTTAAACACCTCGCTGACCCGCACTGTTGTGGCATCCTGCGAACCCTTATACAATTGCTGTGAACCGCTGACCACATTGCGCGCGTTTAGCCAGACCACCCAAAATTCTTCCTGGTCACTCCCGCGCAAGTCATGCCCGAGCATATCAACCAGGTCTTGCGGGGCTTTGATTACCCAACTTTTTCCCCGTTCTTCCGTACTGAGGCGGTAACCAACTTCCACCGCGGCTTTGATGCGAGCAGCCTTGGCTAACCCAACACCTTTGATCTCGAGCAAGCGGGAAATATCCTCGCGATGAATACCACTGAAGCCGCCAAGGTCGATCAGAACTTGCTGCGCCAGGTCGATCGCGCTGACGCCGGTTAGCCCATTACCCAACAGAACCGCCAGTAGTTCAGCATCGCTGAGTGCCCTAACCCCCTTCTGCACCAATCGTTCACGCGGTCGGTCATCTTCCGGGAGGTCTTCAATCAGGAGGCTTGGACGAGGATCAGACATAGCCCAATTTTACTCGTTTCCGCATGTTATAATCGCCCTATTCAAGGAATCTTGCCATGCTCACAGCTATTTTCCCCGCGAGACACGATCAGTTAAAGGCAATTTCTCATTTTGTCCTGGATGCCATCAAA